>JBFJYX010000123.1:0-8209 GCA_041622415.1 Pontiella sp. | reverse complement strand
TGGCCACGCGGGCGTTGGACAGGCCGACTACTGAACCGACGCCGGGGTGCCCCGTGCCTTCGGCAATGATGATTTTCTTGTGCGCCAGCGCCGCCATGGTTTCATGGATGTTCTTTTCGAACCGGGCCGTGATCTCGGCCTGGTTGTTTCCGGAGATATACTCCCGCGTCACGCCGGAGATGACGCGGACCGGCGACAGAATCCCCATGTCCGGCATATCGAGCCCGGTGAACTCCTTGACGATGCGGACGTCTTTATCAATTTTCTGTCCGTTGGGCAGGGTGATCATTTCCTGGCCGACCGGTTTGAAGTAGCCGATATCCTTCGGATCGATCTTCTTGCAGAGGGCGGAAATGACGCCGAGACTGGCGACGGTCTTGCCGGCGTGCTGGCGTTCGCCGGCGATGAAAACGACGGGGGGCTTTTTGCTCATTAACTGTTCTCCGTATTTTTCCCAGTGTTGTTGATATTTGTATCGGTGAAAAGAGAAACTTTCTGGAGGCTGATGGCATCGACGGGGCAGGCCTTCAGGCAGGCGCCGCAGCGGATGCACTCATCCTGGTTGATCCAGATCAGGTTCATTTCGCGGACATAGTCGGTCGATTCCCAGGCCACGGCGCGGCCTTCGTCGTCGTGTTCGATGGATTTGAGCATCAGAATACATTCCGGCCGCGGCCTGGCTTTCAGGCACCAGTCGCACTTGATGCATTTATCCTGATCGATCTCGAATTTGAAATGGCATCGGTAGCAGCGGCTGGCTTCGGCGGCGGCGTCTTTTTCGCGGTAGCCGGTTTCGACTTCGCCCATCAGGCTGCGTTCGGCGACCGGCAGCATCGGCATGCGGTTGCGCGGCAGTTTATCCATTTCCCGGGTTCGGCCCGTCGTTGCCGCCGCTTCCACCTTTACGGATTTTTCGCGGCGTTTTCCGCCCATAAGAAATTCGTCCACCTGGTCGGCCGTCTCTTTGGCGTGGCCGATGGCATCGATCAGCGAAGACGCGCCCGAGGCATAGTCGCCGGCGGCAAAAACCTTGCGGAAATGTTCCAGGGATTGGAAATCCTCGGTTTCGCATTCCCAGCTGTGGTCGGGAAACTGGCCGGTGGCGAGCAGGACGGTGTCGGCCGGCACATCAAATTCTTCGTGCGATCCGGTGCGGCGGAATTTCATGCCGGCGAGCCGGCCGTCTTTTTCGAGATAGGCGACCGGCGTGGCGTGGCATTCGAGCGGAATCCCTTCGGTATCGAGTTCTTCGAGCTCGCCGGGCGTCACGCGCATCACCTCTTTGGAGCGGCGGTATAACACTTTCAGGTCCCATTGCGCGGTGTCGGCCCCGAGCCGCCGGGCGGTGCGCGCGCAGTCCATCGCCGTAAAACCACCGCCGATCACAACGACGTTTTTTCCAATGGTTGGAACTTCGCCTTCGTTGACCTGCAGCAGGAAATCGAGGCCGTGCAGAATGCCGGGCAGTTCGTGGTTGGGCAGGTTCAGCAGGTTGGGTTTCAGCGTTCCGGCAGCCATGACGACGGCATCGTTTTCGGCAATAAGATCGGTCAGCTTCACGTCGTCGCCAATCGAGACGCCGCATTTGATTTCAATGCCGAGCCCGGTGATCTGCGCGATTTCGCGGTCGATGATTTCGCGCGGCAGGCGGAATTCCGGAATGCCCTGATTCAGCATGCCGCCGGGCGCGGCGTGCTTTTCGTAGACGGTGACGTCGTGGCCCATGAGTTTGAGCTGGCGCGCCGCGGTGAGGCCGGCGACGCCGGCGCCGATGACGGCCACGGTTTTTCCAGAGGCTGGAAACCACGGTTCGAGGATTACGGGCTGCTGCGTGGAAAAATCATCGGCCGAGCGTTTGGAAAAACAGATGGCGACCGGATCGCCGAGGCCGTCGTAGCCGTGGCGGCAGGCGGATTCGCAGGGGCGGGAGCAGACGCGGCCGAGCACGGCGGGGAATACGTTGTCGATCAGGTTGATGCGGTACGCTTTTTCATATTCTCCGTCGGCAACGGCCGTCAGGTAGCCGGGAATATCGGTTCCGGCGGGGCAGGCGGCCTGGCAGGGAATATTGGTTTCCAACCATTGGAAATCTTTGTCGGCGCAGCCTTTTCCTTCTTTGACCGACAGTTCGGCGGTGGGGGAATGGGGCCGCTCTTTGGGCTTGAACAGGTTGCTGATCTGATTTGAAAAATCCATGGACCGTATCCTATTCAGCCGGCACCGGATTGCGAGCAATTTAGATTATGTCTTAACAAAAAGCCGGCGGCGGGGGCGCAGATTCAACCGCGGCCCGTTTCTCGTGCACTATATAATTGAGTGCGGCAATGCCGGTTTGATAAGTTAGGCGCCATGAACTCAGTAGAACTCAGTGCCAGTCTTGAGGATTATCTGGAAACGATTTTCTTTCTTTCAAGGGAAGATGGAAAAGCGCGTCCAAAGGATATTGCGGAGCGCATGAAGGTGCGCGCGGCATCGGTGACCGGTGCGCTCAAGGCACTGGCCGAAAAGGGGCTGGTGAATTATGCGCCGTATGCCTCGGCCACGCTGACCGAGCAGGGCCGCGAGATGGCGGCTGAAATTGCGGTGAAGCATGAGGCGCTGCTGGATTTCTTTGAACAGGTGCTGGGGATTGAAGCGGCGGAAGCCGAAGAGTTTGCCTGCTCGATGGAGCACACAATTCCGGATCATATTTTGCAGCGCTTTGTTCAGTTTGCCGAGTATACGAAAACCTGTGTGCGCTTTGATGCGAGCTGGATGGAAAATGCGGAGGGCTATTTCTGTAAAGCCCACGGGCATAAGGCCGGCCAGTGCAAGCAGTGTAAGCTGAAGCAAAAATAGAGCCGCCGCCGGCGCTCAGCCGAGGTGCCGGTTGAGCATATCGAACAGCGCCTCTTTTTTGACCGGCTTCGGAATATAATCATCCATCCCCGAGCTCAGGCATTTTTCGCGGTCGCCCTGCATGGCATTGGCGGTGAGTGCAATAATCGGGATTCTCGATCCTTCACTCCGGTCCTGTTCAAGTTTGCGGATCTGGCGCGAGGCCTCGTATCCATCCATTCTCGGCATCTGGCAGTCCATGAAGATGAGATCATACTCCGCGCCGGACTGAATCTTTTTGAGGGCCACTTCTCCGTTTTCGGCAACATCCACGTCGTAGCCGCCTTTGGTCAGCATCCGCTTGGCGACGGTCTGGTTGACGAGGTTGTCTTCGGTCACCAGAATGCGCCGGGATCCGACGACGGTGGTGAGGGTGGACTGTTCGACGGAAGGCTGGGCCTCGGCGGTTTTCGGGGCGTGCAGCGCCAGGCCGTCGATCGTGTAGTTCAGGGCCGCCGCGGTTTTGGAGAGCAGGTTCGTGAGCCGGATCGGTTTGACGAGGTTGCTGGCGAGGCCGGCATGATCCAGGGCGCGGAAATCGCGGTTGGTGATCGAACAGATGACAAAGATCGGCAGGTTTTCGTATTGCGACTGGTTGAAAAACGGGTTGTCGGTATCGAAGGCCAGGTATTCCTCGATGAGCAGCAGGCGGTAGCGGCCGTTCTGCATGCGTTGCTCGGCGTCCTGAACGCTGCCGGCGACCTCGGCCTGCAGGCCCCAGTGCGTCAGCCATTCCGACAGGGCCGCGCCCATGATTTTTTTCTCGTCGATGACCAGGACCTGCTCGCCTTTGAAGATGGTTTTTTCGACCTCGGGCTTTCGCTCGCGGTTTGCGAGCGGCAGATTGAGGCGGAACCAGACGGTGGATCCTTTGCCCAGTTCACTTTCAATGCCGATCTTTCCGCCCATCAGGTTGATGAGCTGTTTGCAGATCGCCAGGCCGAGCCCGGTGCCGCCGTATTCGCGTGTGGTGGAGGAGTCGGCCTGTGAAAATTTCTGGAACAGCTGCGGCAGCTCTTTGCGCGATACCCCGATACCGGTGTCGGTGACGGAAAAGTTGATGGTGGTTTCCCTTTCGGTGCCGGCTACTGCTTCGATGTCGATGTAGACATAGCCGTCTTTGGTAAACTTGAGCGCGTTGCTGGCGAGGTTCATCAGGACCTGGCGAATGCGGCCGGAGTCGCCGACAATAAACGAGGGGGTGTTGGGAGCGAAACGCAGGATCAGTTCGATGCCTTTTTCCAGGGCGGTGGGGGTGAGCAGCTCGGTGATATGTTCGCAGATTTCCCGCAGGTCGAACGGACGGGGTTCGAGGTCCAGCTTGCCGGCCTCGATTTTGGAAAAGTCGAGAATGTCGTTCAGCAGCGTGAGCAGCGCATCGCCGGAGGTCTGGATGATGCGGAGATATTCGCGTTGCTCCGGATTGAGCCGGGAATCATACAGGAGACTGGCGGTGCCGATGATGCCGTTCATGGGGGTGCGGATTTCATGGCTCATGCTGGCCAGGAAATCGGATTTGGCTTTGGTGGCCTGCTCCGCTTTTTCGCGGGCGACGAGCAGCTGGCGGTTGGCCTGTTCCAGGCTTTCGCGGGCATCGTTGGCGTCTTCCATCATTCCCATGATGATGTGCTGGTTTTCTTCCAGTTCGCGGCTGCGCCTGTCCAGGAGCCGGTTGGCTTCTTTCATTTCGAGTTCGTATTCTTTGCGGTCGGTAATGTCGAGCAGCGTGCCGACCATGCGCTTCGGCTCATGGTCGGAGGTACGCTCAATGATGCGGCCCTGATCGAGCACCCAGATCCAGTCTTTGGTTCCGCTTTTGATCCGGTATTCGCAGGCATACATTTCGGTTTTGCCCGCAAGGTGGTTTTCGAGGCTCTGCTTCAGTTTTTCGTAGTCTTCGGGGTGGGTGTGGTTATTCCACCATTCGGTTTCCGGAGCGAGATCCGGCGGATTGCCGCCGAGAATGGCACTGAAGCGTTCGTTAAAGGAATAGGTCTGATTGGGAATGTCCCAGTCCCAGTAGCCGAGGTCCCCGCCGTGGAGGATCAGGTCCATGTTATCGCGCGCTTTGGCGGCTTCGGCTTCGAGCCGTTTGCGTTCGATAATTTCGCGTTTGAGTTCGTCGTTATAGCGCTCGGCATCTTCCATGATGCTCAGCAGGGCTTTGCGGTGTTTTTTCAGGTCGACGGCTTCGGTTTCCAGGTACTCATTGGTTCGCATGAGGTCCTGCACGATTTTCAGGTCTTCATGAATCTCGCTGTTACGGCGGAACTCGTCCAGCTCGAGCTTCCGGCCGATCCAGAGGCCGAGCAGATAACCGAGCAGTATCATGCCGCCGACGGCCGCGGCGATGACCGGCAGCGGATGCTGCGTCCCCGCGCGGAAAATGAAGATGTTCAGCAGGGCGAGGGCCAGCGCCAGGCCGGCGACGCCTGCAGCAAACATGAGGCTGAGGCGACCTTTGATTCGAGGTTTCTGGACGGTTGTATTCTCCATGGTCAATCAATCTTATCTATGGTGTAGCGCTTTTTGCGGCCCATCTCCCGAAGGAGGCGGTTTACCTCGGATTTGAGCTCGATAATGCGGGATTCGCGGCCGGTGGATACGGAGGTGAACCGTTCGAGATCGCTGATCGCTTCCTGCAATTCTTCCTGCCGGCTTTTCTGCCGGCTTACGTCGTTTTGAAGATCTTCGTTCTTTTCCGCCAGATGCGCCGCCATCGATCGCTGCGCTCGGCTGAACAGGATGATCAGCGGAACGGCGAGGACAAGCATCCCCATGCCGGCCGCGATCAGCCGGAGCAGCTGATCGGCCAGCTGCCGCTCAATGATGCTGCTGTGCTGTGCGGCCAGATAGGCGGTGCCGTTCTGCGTCGCGTCCGCGTTGTAAATCACGGCGAGCCGCGTATGGCCCTGATGAGGGGTATCCAGCGAGAACACCGAGGTGTGGGATCGGCCCCGGGCGGCCAGATGGGCGAGTTCCTGCTCCATATGCTGCTGCAGCGAAGTGCGGAACAGGTCATTCGGGGAATCCGGTTCGGAAAACAGGAGATCAATGTGTTCGCCGTGAATCACCGCGGCACCGATGCCGGTAAAGCCCCCCTGTTTTGACAGTCGGGCCAGTTTTTCCCGTACTTCGGCTAAATCAGCATCATGGTCCGGGTTGTGGTCCGGGATGCACCGGACAATGTCCGGCTCGATAAGCTCCCGGGTCGAGTGTGCCGCGTACAGGCGGGATTTATCCACAAAGGAGAGCAACTCATTCCGGTGGGCCGTAAAGGACCAGACCGAAAAGAGGGCAAGGCCGCCAAGGTAAGCGGCTATGGCTCCAATACAGCTTGAGCATTTAAGTTTGAAGGGATCAGCCATCGTCTGTTGTGGTTCTGTATTTTTTGGTCTTTCCCAGCTGCCTGAGCAGATCGTTAATTTCTGCCTTCAGTTCCAGGGTCCGCCGTTCGCGCCCGCGCATGAGCTGGTTGAAGCGTTCCATATCCTCGAGGGTTCGTTTGAGGCGCTCCTCGGCCCGGTTCTGTTCGGTGATATCCCGCCATACGCCGAGGACGCCCACGGCGCGGCCCTCGTCGTTGCGCAGCGGAATTTTGCTGGTTTCGCGCCAGCCGATGCTGCCGTCCGGATTGGTGAGCGACTGAGTGAAATTAAAGAGCGGGTGATTGTTGCGGATGACGTCTTGGTCCCGCGTAATAATCGCGGCGGCCTGTTCCGGCGGAAAGAGGTCATAGGGACTTTTGCCCACCACGCCGTCCAAATGTTCTAAACCGCATTCCTGAATGAAGGTTTTATTGCAGCCCAGATAGATGGAATCCTTGTCTTTCCAGAAAACCGACATCGGGATGGTATTCATGATGAGCTGCAGCATCTGCTGTGATTCGCGCAGCGCATTTTCCGCCTGCTGCCGCCCGGCCACATCACGTGCAATGCCGAATACGGCCGGCTGGTTTTTCCAGTATCCCTGGAAGATATTCAGTTCAACCGGAATCGCCCGGCCGGCTTTCGTCTGCAGGATGGTGCTGGCCGTGGTGGAGGGGCGGGTCTGGATGTCGACCATCACCTGGCAGATGGAAGCCTGGGCTTCATCCGTAAAGAGATCGCGGATGCCCATCGTTCGGAGGGTGTCCGCGTCGTAGTCCAGGCGTGCCCGCACGGCCGGATTGGTGTGAATCAGGCGGCCGTCCATATCGCACACCAGCATAAAGTCATCGATCGTTTCAAACAGGTTCTGGAAATTGCGGTTTTCCTGCAGGAGCGCGTCTTCGACCTGTTTGCGGAGGGTGATGTCCTGCATAAAGCCGTCCCAGATCAGGACGCCCTGGTCCCGATGAGGGACCGCATTGATACTCAGCCAGCTCTGTTTGCCCTCCTGATTGAGCACCCGGAATTCAAGGTTTGCGGAAATCATATCCCGCTGTGATTTTTCGAAGGCGTCGATGAGGATGGGCAGATCCTGTTCATACACCTGGTCATAGGCCCGCTGCGCATTATCCATGACCGAATCCCGGTTCAAGCCCAGCAGGCGTTCACAGCCCCGGCTCAGATAGGTGAAGCGGAATTTCCCGTCACCGGAATAGGTCAGCTGAAACACCGTCATATTCGGCAGGTTATCGCCCATCTGCCGCATACGCTGTTCACTGTTCACCAGTGACGCGCTTTTCTTCACCAGCTCAATGCGCAACTGCCGCAGGCGGATTAGCAGGCCGGCCAGCAGCAGAATGATGAAACTCAGCACGGCAATAATAACGCCCCCGGTGCCCAGACCGTTCAAACCGTCTGCAACCGACTGCTCATTGCCTGCATTTGCGCAGAGCGGCCACGCCAGTAACAGTGCTGCAGGGCTCAGTTTTATTTTTTTTTGTTTCAGCATATAAAAAGAATCCGGATGATTTAACCCACAATCAATAAGCTAGAGCCGTGCCGGATTCAAATTGAAAGCAGTCTTTCATGCACTTCACTCAGCGGAAGCCCCACTACATTCGTGTAGGATCCCCGAATGGCCCGGACCATATGTGCCGCGCCGCCCTGAATGGCATAGGCGCCGGCTTTGTCCATCGGGCAGCCCGATGCGATGTAGCGGATCATTTCCCTTTTTTCCAGACTGCGGAAAATCACTTCGGTGACCACGGAAAAGACGTCCTGCTTTTTTCCGCGTTTCAGACATACGCCGGTGATCACTTCATGGCATTTTCCGGATAGCGACGTCAGCATCTCAAATGCCTCTTCTTCGTTTGCCGGTTTTCCCAGAATGCGGTCTCCCAGCACGACAATGGTGTCCGCCGCCAGCACGACGGAGTCCGCGGGCGCTTCGACCGCGGCCGCTT
>JBFJYX010000122.1:0-8246 GCA_041622415.1 Pontiella sp. | reverse complement strand
GTGGTGCAAAAGGGTAACCCCAAGGGAATTCACACGCTGGCCGACTTGGCAAGGCCCGGCGTGCGTCTCGTCGTCGGCCAGCCGTCGCAGTGTACGATCGGCGTGTTGACCAAGCGGTTATTGAAGAACTCCGGCGTCTGAGCGGTGAGCTCTCGGAAGGACTCGTTGCGGGCGATGAGGAAATGGTCCGTATGGCGGCTCATTCCATCAAAGGCATGGGCGGCACGATCGGCCTGCCGGAAATTTCAGTGCTCGGTCTCTCAGTGGAAAACTGTGCCAAAGAAGAGCGACTGTCCGATGCGGAACCGCTGGTGACAGCCCTGGCGGAATGGATTAAAACCACTGCCTGATCAATGGAATGATTCCTGAAAACCCAACGCGTGTACAGGATCTGCCGACGTCCCGCCTGGCCCAGCCGCTTGCGGGCCGCGTGCTGGTGGTGGACGATGAACTGCCGAACCGGCTCTATCTGCGCAAACTGCTCGAGGGCCGCGGTTGTGAGGTGTTCGATGCCGACGACGGGCCGACGGCATTCAGTATTGCCACGCGGAAGGTGCCCGACCTGATCCTGGTGGATGTGATTATGCCGGGGATGGACGGGTTTGAACTCTGCGGCATGCTGCGCAACGAGTCGCGGACTGCCGATATTCCGGTCATTATGGTGACGGCGAAGTCGCGGATCGAGGATATCGAAACCGGGTTCGAACTCGGGGCGATGGATTATATCCGCAAGCCGTTCAATCCGCGCGAACTGGTACTGCGGGTCGGCAATGCGCTGGCCCTGAAAAAAAGCAACGATGAGCTGACGGTCTGGAATAACCGCGTATCGCGCGATCTGGAACTGGCCGGCGCCATTCAGCGTTCGCTGTTTTCAAATATCCCGCATTTTTCGCGGCGCTTTGAAGTTCGCATTGCCTACCGGCCCTGCATGGATGTGGGCGGCGATGCATTTGATATTATTTCGCTGCCCGGCGGGCGGCACGCGGTGTATGTGGCGGATGTGTCCGGCCACGGTGTTGCGCCGGCCATGATTTCTTCGCTGTTGAAGGCGACCGCCAGCGAAATGATCCGCCGCTATGTGGATAAGGGTCCGGCGGAAATCTGCAATGCCCTGAATGTGGTGTTCCGGCGGCGCATTGATAATCCCTCTTATTTTGCCACGATGTTTATGGCGGTGCACGACGCGGAAACCCTCGAGTGGCGCTGCATGAACTGCGGGCATCCGAATCCGGTGCTGCTGCGGAACGGCGAGCTGGTCAATCTTTCGGAGTTCAAGGAAAAGGGCGGGGCGCCGATCGGTTTCCCCTTCGGATCGGAGCGGCCGTATTCGGCGGAAGACGAGGTGATCCTCAAGGATGAGGGCAATTCCTATCTGCTGCTGTATACGGACGGCCTGATGGAGGCGCGGCATTGCGTGACCGGCAAAGAGTGCGGCGAATATATGCACGAGGTTTACAGCCGCGTGGTGGGCAAACCGGAATTTCCGAACAAAGGGGTGAAGCTGCTGAATGAGCTGGAGGCCGAGGGGTTTGATATTGCGGCCGACGACTGCACGGCCATTTCAATCCACATGCTGGATCCGGTTAAAGTGGTGTTCGAGCAGACCGTGCCGCGGAATATCTACCTGGTATCCGATGCCGCCAAGGAGGCGGAAAATGCGGTGCTGACCCAGGGCATCAGCGCAGAGACTGCGGCGATGCTGCGGCTGCTGGTGATGGAGCTGGGCGCCAACCTGGTGGATCACAGCGGGCTCGGCGAAGATGAAACGTTCTGGCTTCAGATCCGGGTGGACGGGCACGTCTGCCAGGTGGTGCTGCGGGACGAGGGCGAAGAGTGGGAACTCGACGATGCACTGCACCGTGAGCTCGATGAATCCTACATGGGCGAGCGCGGCCGCGGGCTGGCGATTACCCACCGGATTACGGACCGCATTGAACGCTATCGCGTGCAGTCGCAGAACCTGACCTATTGCACGGTCGTGGACGAGGAGCGGGACTGATGGAACGCCCCGTCTATAAAGCCCGTCGCGAACTGTTCGACCGGATGGAAATTCCGGTAACGAAGGCCGACGCGCGCATCCTGAAGTGGAAGCAGCGCTGGCGCCTGGTTTTGTGGGAGGGGATGCTGCGCAGCCTGCTGGTGGTGAAGCGCATCGTCGATGTGGGCGTCAGTGTGATTGCCATGATTCTCCTGCTGCCGCTGTATCTGCTGGTGCCGCTGTGCATCCTGATTGAAGACGGGTTTCCGGTCATTTACACGCAGAAGCGCGTCGGGCTTAACGGCCGCGAGTTCCGGTTTTATAAATACCGCACGATGGTGCGCAATGCCGATGCGCTGCGCGATACGCTGATTGAGCAGGCGGGTGCGGAGAACGATGTGACCTTTAAGATGAAGGATGATCCGCGGGTGCTGAAATGCGGGCGTTTTCTGCGCCGCTCAAGCATCGATGAAATTCCGCAGTTTGTGAATGTGCTGATCGGTGACCTGTCGCTGGTGGGGCCGCGTCCGCCGCTGGCGGAGGAGGTGCGGCAGTATACGCTGGCGGAGCGCAAGCGGCTGCATGTTAAACCCGGCCTGACCTGCCTGTGGCAGATCGGCGGACGGGCGGATGTTCCGTTTGATGAACAGGTCGGCCTGGATATGCAGTACATTCAGAGCCAGAGCCTTTGGAAAGATATAATCATTATGTTGAAAACCATTCCGGCGGTCCTGTTCGGCCGCGGGGCATATTAGGGAGAATTGAATGTTGGTGAACTGTTCCAAACAAAACGGTATCGGCGTGGTGCAGGTCAGTCATGCCCTGACCGCAGCGACGGTGGAGGCTTTCCGCAACCAGCTGACCAGCTGGCAGGAGGCCGAGAGCAAAGTGCTCAATTATGTGATCGACCTGGAAGCGGTCGACTTTATGGATTCCGCCGGCCTCGGCACGCTTATTTCGGTCCTTAAGCGGATTACGGAGCGGGGCGGTGACATGAAGATTGCCAACCTGCAGAAAAAGCCGCGCATGGTGTTTGAGATTACCCGGGCGTATAAGGTGTTTGAAATCTATGAATCGGTTGAGGAAGCCCTGAAAGGATTCGATTAGCACCTGCTGCGGGATTCATGATTGCTGTCCTCAATACTGCCACTGCCTGTCCCTGGGCTGCGGACCTCGGCGATATGCCGTGGGCGCTGCTGCCCGTGGCGAACCGCGCACTGATCGATTACTGGCTGGAAACCTGCACGGAGCTGAATGTGCGGTCGGTGCATATTGTGCTCGGTGAGGGGGCGGAGCAGATTGAAAAGTTTGTGGGCAGCGGGAACCGCTGGAACGTGGCGGTGGAATATGTGTTTGCCCGTCGCACGGAAAGCCCGACCGACTACCTGAAATCGATTTCGGGCTGTTGTGAAAAAGGGCTGCTGTATATCGGCGGCCCGTTTTTCCTGCGCCGCCGGCAGGCGTATCAAAGCGCGCTGTTTGCCCATCTGCCGACCTGTCGCCATCAGCATGGGGATCTGCCGTATTTTATCTACGGCCGTAACCGGGAGGAGCTCGAACAGTTGCTGAACGACGGGCCGGCACCCAGCCGCGGGCTGGAGGAGATTCATGTCCATCCGTATGTGATCGGCACGATATAGGACTATTTTGATTTGAACATAAAAATGGTGGCCGGTGAATTTGTGCGCTATGTCACGGCGGGTTTTGCCACGGCGGACCGGAGCTCGGTCGGCTTCAATGTCCGCACACCGCCCTCCAGTTTTCTGCGCGCACCGATCCTGGTCGGGGACGACTGCCGCTTCGGTGCGATGACGACCATCGGCCCCAACGCCCTGGTGGCCAACCACGTGATTGTCGATGCCTTCACTGAGCTGACCAACTGCCTGATCCTCAACGATACCTACATCGGCCGGAATCTCGAAATTCGGGATAAAATTGTGTCCGGCAACCGCGTCATTGATCCCTCAGACGGCACGGTGATCGAGATTGAGGATTCGTGGCTGATTGCGCAGAACCGGCCCGAGATGCGAACCAACGATATCCTGCGCTACATTTTGCTCTGGATCGTGGCGCTTGGCATTGCCCTGGTTCAGGTGCTTCCGTTCCTGCTGCTGCTTCCGGTGCTGCGGGTCACGCGGCTCGCGAAATTCAAGCGGCAGCCGTATCACGACCCGTATCACGGCTACATTAAACTGCCCGTTTTGCATAAACTGAAAAACAAGCGCTCGGTGGTCTATCGCCTGTTTCGCGGCCTTTCGCTGGACCGGTTTCCGCTGATCCTGCTGGTGCTGCGGGGCCGCCTGTTCCTGTGCGGCCAGCCGCCGCTGCGCCATCCGGAGGATGACGAGCTGGTGGCGCAGCTGAAGCAGTATTATCCCGGCGTTTTCTGCTATCGCGACTACAACCGCGATTCGGATCTTCTCACGGATGCGCTGTGGTATGCCCATATCCGGTCGCTGTTCGAGGACCTGAAGATTCTGGCCAAGGCCATGGTCTGCCGCTTCCTGACCGCCGGCCGCAAAGGGCCCGGGGAATAGCCGGATGGGGAATTCCAGACATTGGAAGATCGGCGAAACGGAGGACGCACAGGTTCAGAACCTCAGCCTGAAAATCGGGCTGCCCAAAGCGATTGCGGGCCTGCTGCTGCAGCGCGGGTATCGGACCCCGGAGGAGATTGAGCATTTTCTGGATCCGCGGCTCGCGAACCTGTCCGACCCGTTCCTGCTGCCCGACATGGAGCGTGCGGTTTCCAGGCTTTGGAAAGCCATTCACGACAAAGAAACCGTTACCGTGTTCGGCGACTACGATGTCGACGGCGTCACGTCGGCCGCGTTGATGACCCGCATGCTCGGGGCCCTCGGCGCGCGCGTTAAAACCTTTATTCCCGACCGCCTTGACGAAGGCTACGGCCTTTCGCCCGATGCCCTGCAGCGCTGTATTCAGGAGCATGGCTCGACCGTCGTGGTTTCGGTGGACTGCGGGGTGAACTCCGTCACGTCTGTGGAGCAGGCGCAGGGACAGGGCGTTGATATTATCGTCACCGATCACCATGAACCCGGCGTGCGGACCGCACCGGCGTTTGCGCTGATTAATCCAAAGGTTGGAAATGTTCCGGAGCTGGAAATCCTGTCCGGGGTGGGGGTGGCTTTTAAACTGGCGCATGCGCTTATCAAACAGGGGCGCGCGGAAAAGCAGCCGGCCGCGGCTGCGGTGGATCTTCGGGATTACCTCGACCTCGCGGCACTGGGTACTGTGGCCGATATTGTGCCTTTGCGTGATGAAAACCGGATTTTGGTGCGCCACGGTTTGGCGCAGCTGGCGAATACGCGGTGGCCGGGTCTTGAGGCCCTGAAATCCGTGGCCGGCGTGAAGGGCGAACCCGAGACCTATCACCTGGGCTTCCAGCTGGGGCCGCGCATCAATGCCGCGGGCCGCATCGGCCAGCCCATGGAGGCGCTGGAAATGCTGGTGACGTCGAACCGCAGCACGGCCCGGCGCATTGCCCGCGAACTGGACGATACCAATGCGGAGCGGCGGAATATCGAACGGGAAATGGCCGATGCCGCGTTTGCTGAAATCGACACCTATTTTGATCCGGATAAATACTTCGGCCTGGTGGTGGCCCGCGAGGGGTGGCATCCCGGCGTGGTCGGGATTGTGGCGTCGCGCGTGTCGCGGCATTATCACCGCCCGGCCATTATCATGGGCATCGAGGAGGACGGCAGTGCGCGGGGATCGTGCCGCAGCATTGAGGCGTATAACCTGCTCGACGGCCTCGGTGCCTGTAAGGATTTGCTGGGCAAATTCGGCGGGCATAAAATGGCCGCGGGGCTGGAAGTCCGGCCCGGGAAACTGGAGGCCTTTAAGGAGCAGTTCAATGCGGCGGTGCAGGCCGCCCTGGCCGAGACGGATCTGACGCCGTCGCTGCATGTGGATGCGTTTGTCGAGCCGGGCACGGTTAACCGCGATTTCCTGGAACAGCTCAAACAGCTCCGGCCGTTCGGGCAGGATAATCCGGAACCGGTCTGGGCTATGTGCGGGATGATGGTGTCCGGATCGCCCCGGGTGGTCGGTGAAAAACATCTGAAGCTTTCGCTGGTGTCCAACGGCTTCACCTTTGATGCCATCGCGTTCAACTTTCCGATCGAACGGCTGCCGCAGGGGCGGATCGATGTGGCCTTCACGCTGAAGGAAAATCATTGGATGGGCAGCACTACGCTGCAGCTGCAGGTGCGGGATATCCGCCCGGCAGCCAATTGAGATTCGATCTGATTATCTTGCCTGTGCGGCAGGCCTCTGACAGAATGCGACGCAATCCGCAGAGCGTAGGGCCAGTGAAGGGAAGAGCGTGGAAGCGTTAGAACAGATTTTTGATACGATATTGCATAACTCCGGACATCTGAGTCCGTTTCTGGTGGTGGGTATTCTGATTCTGGCCGGTTTTGCCGGGGACTGGGTGGGCAAGTTTTTCAAGCTGCCGCACGTGACCGGAAATATTCTCGGCGGCATCGTGATCGGGCCGACCTGCCTGGGCCTGATCGGGACCCACGAGCAGCTGCATGACCTGCAGCCGATTGCCACGTTTGCCATGAGCCTGGTGGCGGTAAGCATCGGCGGGCATCTGTCGTACCGCCGTATTCACAACTCGCTGCGACGCATCATTTCGATCTCGATGTTTGAGGTGACGTTTTCGGTGCTGACGGTCATTTTGGCCGGCAAGTTGTTCGGCATGGACTGGCCGACCACGCTGCTGCTCGGCGGTATTGCGGCATCCACTGCGCCGGCCACCACGATTGCGCTCATTCGCGAATCGCGGGCCAAAGGGCCTTTCGTGAAGACGCTGATCTCTGCCGTCGCCCTGAATAATATTCTGTGCATCCTCATTTTTGTGATGATGCGCACCTTTGTGTCGGCCTATTTTGAAAGCGGGGAGACGGTCGGTAAAATCGATGATGCGCTGCTGCTGTCGGGGTATCACCTGCTGGGCGCGGTGGTGCTGGGGCTCGGCATGGGCTGGATGACCAAGGTGCTCGTCTCGAAACCGAAGTTCCACGATTTCACGACCATCCTGCTGGCCATCATGCTGCTGGACGGACTTGCGGCCTACCTGACGCTGAGTCCGCTGCTGGTCTGCCTCTTTTTCGGCGTCTACCTTGGCAACAGTTCCGAGGTGGCGGAAAAGCAGCTGGGTACGCTCACGCCGCTGGAGCCGACGCTGTATGTGATCTTCTTCACGCTCGCCGGGGTTTCGCTCCATCTGGATGCCCTGTTGGCGGTCGGGCTGGTGGCCACGGTTTACATCAGCTCCCGCATGCTGGGTAAAACGCTCGGGGCCGCCATCGGCGGTGTGGTTGGAAAATGTTCCAAGCGCATGTGGACCAATATGTCGTTTGCCCTCTATCCCCAGTCCGGCATTGCCATCGGTCTGGTGGTGCTGCTGAGCGATGATGCCCATGTGCCGGCAGATATCAAGCAGGCCGTCGGAGCCATTATTCTGGCGGGCGTTACCGTGGCGGAAATTATCGGCCCGTTCGCCACCAAGGCGGCGCTGGCCCGCTCGGGTGAAGCCAACCGCGACCGCCAGCGCCTCGTCGAATTCCTGGCGGAAGAATTTATCATCGTCAACCTCAAGGCGCTGGACAAGTGGGATGCCATTCGGCAGATGGTTACGTTTCTGATGAAAACGCACCGCGTGGAGCACATCACACAGGAAGAGCTCTATCAGTCCGTCGTGGCGCGCGAAAAAGAGATGTCGACCGCCATGGGGCAGAATATCGCGATCCCGCACGGGCATATTGAAAAAGGCCCGGCCATTCAGGGCGTCATGGCCATCTGCCGGGAAGGACTGGAATTCGACGCCCCGGATCAGGCGCCGGTGAAACTGATCATGCTGATCATTACGCCGAAGGATAAAAAGGATATGCACCTCAAGGTGCTCTCCAGCCTCTCCTCCATGATTTCCGACGGCGCGATCCGCGACCGCCTGATTGCCGCCATGAGTCCGGAAGATGCCATGGAAGTCATCGAATCCAAAGAAGCCCGCGACTACAACTATTTCCTGGAGTAGCATCTGCCGTTCAAAAACGCCGAGGCCGCCGAAAACCCAGAGCGGCCGCACCGCCGGCAGGGCAGGCGGGACGCCTGCGGTACGAAGGCCTTTTGTGTAGGGATCGTTTAACCCGAAGCGCAGCGAGGGAAAACGATGAGGCGGTACACCCAGGGGGCCTGCTTGGCGGGTTTCGGCGCGCCCGGCGGTCGCGCCCTACCT
>JBFJYX010000121.1:0-8318 GCA_041622415.1 Pontiella sp. | reverse complement strand
GCTTGCGGGTCTGTTCGGTGGTGCGCGTCGTTTTCCGGAACAGCAGCGCCATGAGCGCCAGCAGCAGAATCATACTGACGACCACCGGCGGTGTGAGGTTGAGCAGGAAGTCGTTGAAGGTCAGGTGGGTCTGAGAACCGATCAGGATATTCGGCGGATCGCCGACCAGTGTTGCCGTGCCGCCGATATTGGAAAATACGGCTTCCATAATCAGGATGGGCGCGGCGGGCATTTCCAGCAGCTGGCAGAGCAGGATCGTGATCGGCGCCATCAGGATGACCGTCGTCACGTTATCGAGAAACGCGGAGAGCACGGCGGTGAGAATCATGAAGAACACCGCAATCAGCAGGCCGTTACCGCGGGCCGCCCGGGCGAGTTTGATGGCGAGCCATTCAAACACACCGGTATCGGTCAGGGTGTTCACGACCACCATCATGCCGATCAGCAGGAACAATACGTTCAGGTCGATGGCGTGCAGGGCTTCTTCGTAGCCGACGAGGTGCAGCCCGATCATCAGCCCGGCCCCGATGAGGGCGGCAATGGTTTTATCGATCAGTTCGGTGGCAATGAAAAAGTAGACCACCAGGAATACAAGAATTGGAAAAAGCATGGTTCGCTCCTAATGGTTGATGACGTTGTGAAGTACGAGCCCCTCGTCGATCGTGCCGACCCAGCGGTTATCGCGATCCACGATGTAGATCTTCGAATAGGCTTTGATGGCGAGGTCAAAGACGATTTCCATGAGCGTGTAGTCCATGGGAACGATCCGGGCGGTCTGCTCCATCATTTCGCCGGCCTTCATATTCTGTTCGTCAGCAAAATATTTTTCGAACGGATCAAATTCAGCAATGAAGGAGACGCTTTTGAGCTGGCCGAAAAATTCAGGCAGGCCGTATTTAAACAGGCGCTCGACCGTAATCTGGCCGACGATCTGGCGGCGGTTGTTCACCACCGGCACCGCGCGCAGGTTGTTTACGCTCATCAGATATGAACAGGCGGAGAGCGGGTCATCCTCGTTCACACTGAAACGCGGCGGCCGCATGATGTCCCGCGCCAGGATCGGTTTATCGATCCGCGGATTGTAGGCATTGAAGATATCCCGAAGCTCGTCGGGATTCTCGGCATTCAGCACACAGCGCCGTACGCTTTCATCGCTCAGCAACCGGGAAAGCTGCGCCATGATGCGGAGCGAGACCGTGGGATCGGATATCGGAACCAGGATCAGGCAGACGATCTGTACCGGCGCACCGTCAAACAGCACGGGTTCTTTGAACGTGGCCACCGCAAAGAGGGCCTTGTTCAGGTTTTCCAGCCGGGCATGGGGAAAGGCGATGCCCTCGCCGAGGGCCGTGGTCTGCCGGTCTTCACGCTGAATCAGCGCGCGCAGCACCGATTCGTGCGAGAGCTCGTCGTTGACGTCAAAAAACCCGTTACTGCACAGACGCTCCAGAATGCGGTCAATGACCTCATTCCGTTCGCCGGAAGGCAGGGCGGGCTGCCACGATTCATCGCGGCGGGTATAGTTCATAATCTGCATGGGGAACCTCGTTTAGAGTGCGGTTTCGGCGATGGCATGAAGGTAGTGGGCCAGCACATTTTTTGCTTCGAGCGTGCCGATCATATGGTCCTGTTCATCCACCACGGCAATTTCGCGGATATGGTTCAGCTGCATCAGCTCGAGGACCTCCTGCAGCGGAGTATCGCTGTGGACGGTGACCGGCTGCTCGGCGAGATCGCGGCCCCGGTTGAAATTCAGCACATACGCCATCGCGGGCAGCAGCTCCCCTTCCTCGCTCTTTTTGCGCGAGAGTTCGAGCATCTTGGTGGCAATCTGCTTAGCCTGAATGACGCCCACGAGCTGCCCCTCGGCGTTTTCGAGATAGACTTTATAGCGGTCCGACGCACAGAGCATCGAGGCAAGCTTTTCAAGCACTTCGCCGCTGTCCGCCCGCAGGAAGGTGGTGTTGATTAAGTAGGCAATGTCCTTTACGGAGGTGTTTTCCAGACTGGTTTTCATGTGGTTCCCTTTAGATTCAATGGTGCAGTAATGTGAGTACGCGCGACGCCGCAGCCCGAAGGGCGGCATCCCGTACAGCATTCATTACCCCGGTATTAAATCCGCAGGGGCACCATCCAGCCGGTGGCCAGCGGCCACGGTGCGACGGAACGGCGGGTGCAGAGCAGACGGGTACAGCCGAACCCGTCGGAATCGATGGAGCGATGCCCGCGCATCTGCCCGGAAATAAACCGGTCCGACTCATCATCCTGATGGTCTTTGAGCTCAGCCGCGAAATGCGTGCTGATCGCTTCCGCCTGCTTCATGCAGGTCTGGGTCTGCTGATGGGGGGAGGGAACCGCAGTAAAGGTGACCAGCAGATCCAGCAGCAGCGGGATCAGCAGAACCAATAAGAATGTGCGGTTGTTTTTCATCGAATCAATCAGGCCACGGTGCGGCGTTTAACGAGTTCGGCATTAATGCTGCGGCGGGCGGCGCGGATATCGAGCACGCCGAGCAGCTTGCCGGTTTCTTTGTTCTCAATCACCGGCATCGACTCCACCTGGTTATTGCCCATCTCTTTGAGGGCCTCGGTCAGGCTCATGCCGGAAACCAGTTTATGGCGGGCCGGCTGCATCACGTCGCCGACCACCAGCCACTGCCAGGTGTCGCGCTCATTGAGCAGCTCTTTAAGGTTTTCAAAGGTCAGCACCCCGATAATTTTCCCGTCGTTGGAAACCACCGGATAAACAAAGGTATCCTGATCGGCAAAATGCTGAACGACCGTTTCGAGCGGCGTGCCTTCCAGCAGCGGAACGATGCCTTTATCGACCACATCGCTGACCCGCATCTCGGCCATCACATCTTCTTCCGTCACATTACGGCCGATCTCGCCCGCCTTTTTAATGGCGAGTTTGGCAAAGGCCGGGCCGATCAGCTGCACACACAGCGTGGTGGCCGTGACCGTGAAAATAATCATGTCGCCGAGGCTCATCCCTTCCAGGATTTCAATGTGCTGCAGGTTATGACTGGCCACAATCGAAAGACCGACCGCCACCCCGCCCTGGGCAAAAATCGCCATGCCGAGATAGTTCTGGACCGGCTTTTCGGCGTTCGAAATACGGCCGCCCCAATAGGCGCCCGCCCATTTGCCGAGGCTGCGCATCACCACATAGGCCGCCACCAGCCCCCACACCCAGACCGGCATGTTGTCCAGCGAGAGGCGTGCCCCGACGAGGACAAAGAAGATGATATAGATCGGCGTCGAGAAGGAGCGCACGGTTTCAAACAGCTTTTTGGAGCGGTTCGGGGCTTTGTTGATCAGGACAATGCCGACCGCCATGGTGGCCAGGATCAGGTCCATGTTGAACGCCACCGCCAGGCCGATGCAGACCAGCAGCAGACCGATCGAGATCCCGAGGCGTTTTTCGCTCTGCGGCAGATAGCTCATGACATAATCGAGCACAAACCCGCAGATGACCCCCAGCAGAATGGCGCCGCCCAGTTCAACAAACGTATGCAGCAGCGTGCCCCAGATCGAGTGCCCGCCGCCCTGAACCAGGATGGTCGCAATCGATGTGCCGAGCCCGTAGAGCGTCATCGCCAGCGCGTCGTCCAGCGCAACAATCGCAATAATCGCCGTGGTGAGTACCCCGGACGAGCGGTATTCCCAGAGCACATCGATGGTCGAGGCCGGGTCGGTGGCCGAAGCAATCGCCCCGAAAACAATCCCGGCCGCGAGGGCGGTCACCCAGTCGTGGCAGACAAAGTAGAGAATGATGGTGGACACAATACCCACCAGGAAAAAGGCGGCCACGCCCTCCCCGATCAGGATCGCCGTGAACTGTTTGCCGTATTTTTTGAAAATACTGCCGCTGAGCTCGCCGCCGACCAGAAAGCCGATGAGCCCGAGCGCAAAGTTGTTGAAAGGGGAAAGCGCCTGGATATCGCTCGGATGCAGCAGGCCGAACCCGGTATCACCAATCAGCACGCCGACGACAATGTAGCCGACCACCTGCGGTACTTTGAGCTTCTGGAAAATGAATGCGCCGATCACTCCGCCGGCCACACAGATTCCGAGAATAGCTAGAACTCCGAGTTCAACCCCTTCCATCACAGGCTTACTCCGCAATCAACTGTGCGTGAATGAATGCGGGATCATCGGATTCGATGATCGCCCGGCGGACCTCCGGATCCTTCAGCCGGTTGCTTACCGCCGAAAGGGTCCGGATATACTTGGCATGCTGGTCCGAGCGTGCCGCCAGCATGCAGACAATCTGCACCGGCTGGTTATCCAGCGAGGAATAACCGGCGATCGGCTTTTTCGAAACCGCCACAGCCATGACGAGGTCGGAAACCGAATCGATGCGTACGTGCGGTACGCCGACCCCGAAGCCGATGCCCGTGCTCATCAGCTCTTCGCGGGCGAATACGCCTTTGAGCAGTTCTTCGCGGTTATGAACAAACGGCGACTCGGCGAGCAGGTCCACCAGCTGGCGCAGGATGGTATCCTTGTCCATCTCCTCCACCACAATCACCCGCTCTGCGGTCAGGGTGGCACTGCTGGTCATCCCTTTTTTGTTTTTGGTGTCGGCCGACTTTGAAATCCGGGAGTTCACCCAGTTTTCAACATCGTTGCGTTTAAAGCGCCAGGTGGTGCCCAGCTTGCCGCCGGGCAGGTCGCCTTTCTGGGCCCAGTCATAGACGGTGCGCTCGGAAACGCGCAGATATTCCGCCACTTCTTCGATCGTCATAATTTCGTGCATATCGCATTCTCCGTTCGGATATGCGAAAAACTACATCAAACCGCATCGTTTGCAAGTGGTTTTTTCCAATGATTGGAAAATGCAAAAAAAACCGCCCCGGTCAGCTCCCGAAGACCAGGACGGCAGCCCGGGGATTCCGTCTTTCAGGAATAGACGGCCCCATGCAGGCTTTTGAAAAACTAATGATCGCAGGCGTTGGAACCGGTCGTCAGATTCCCGGCAAGCCACTGCTGCGCCACCATTTCCGGCGTTTCCGACGGTGCGCCCACAACGGTTTCAATATTGTGCTGTGCAAACAGCGCCTGCGCCCGCGAGCCCATGCCGCCGGCAATAATGGTGGTCGCCCCCTGCTCCGCCAGCCAGGCCGGCAGCACCCCCGGTTCGTGCGGCGGCGGAACCAGCTCCGTGCCGGCCGTGACCGTTTTCTTCTCCGGATCGATGTCCAGCATGGTGAACACTTCGCAGTGCCCGAAATGCATGCAGAGTTTGCCTTGAGCAGTCGGTATTGCAATTTTCATGATCAATTTCCCTGGTTCAGTTTCCTTTAACTACAAATCCGGCATAGCTGGTCTCGATTTCCGTCTGGAGGTGGTTCTTAAAATAGGTGACGGCGCTTTCGCCGGTGCAGTGGCACGGCACCATCCGGTCCGGCCCGTATGCCTGCAGGGTGTCAACCGTCGCGGCAAGCCGTTCGTCCGACGCATGTTTTAAATGAAAGCCGCCGAGAATGCCGCGGATCGGCCGGTAGCGGCTCACTTCCCCGATATAAGTGAGCGTATTCACCAGCCCGGAATGACAGCACCCGCAGATCACCCAAAGCCCGTCGGGTGTTTCGATCCACATCGCCATATCGTCCTCAACCGGATCGGGCTGCACACCATCGGCATCCTGAAACAGGAACCCGCCCGTATCTTCCAGGGTATGGAAACGCGGAATGGGCCCCGTCAGCCAGACGCCCGGGGCAATTTCGGTGGGCCCGGAAATCCAGTGCAGCTGCGAGTCCGGCAGGTTGGCCACCACGAGCCGCTGCTCGGACGGCATCGAAATCTCTTTCGGGCCCCTTTCCGGATAAATACTGTAACGCTCACTGAAAATTTTCGGGTGCGCATAAACCTGCACTTCCGGATTTTCCTGCAGGACAAAGTCCGCCGCGCCCGTATGGTCGTAGTGCCCGTGGCTGAGAATAAATCCGTCGAGTTTCGTCAGGTCGATGCCCAGCGCCGCCGCGTTCTTTTCCAGCGCATTATGCTGCCCCGAATCCATCAGAAATGTTTTACCGCCGACGCGCAGCAGCACAGAAAAACCGTGCTCCGCCGCCAAACCCTCCGCCGCGGCATTATCCACCAGAATTTCCAATGATTGGAAGTCCGCGCTCATGCCAGCCCCGCACATACGTTGTCCCAGACCTGCCGGACCGCCCGGGCGGCGGGTCCATCGGACTGCTCCACCAGCGCCCGGGCATTCACCTGGGCGGCGGTTACCGCCGGGTCGTACGGAATGCGCCCGGCCGGCGTGGCTCCCATCGATACCGCGAGGGCTTCAATCTGCCGCGTCATCGCTTCGTTGATATCCCATTTATTGACGCAGACCGCGGCGGGAATTTTAAAATGGCCGACCAGGTCCAGCACGCGCTTCAGGTCGTGTTCGCCCGAAAGGGTCGGCTCCGTAACCACCAGCACCGCGTCGGCACCGGTGACCGATGCAATCACCGGGCAGCCAATACCGGGCGGGCCATCCACCAGCAGAATATCGCAGGCCATCTCCTCGCCGAGCTTTCGCGCCTCACTACGGACCAGGCTCACCAGCTTGCCCGAATTTTCGGCGCCGGGTTTCATCCGGGCATGCACCATCGGCCCGTTGCGGGTGGACGAACAGTACCATTCGCCGCAGTCCCGGGAAATAAAATCAATGGCGTTGGCCGGGCAGAATTCAACGCATGCGCCGCAGCCTTCGCAGAGCAGCGGATCCACCGTAAAACCGAATACCGCGTCAAACCGGCAGACGGTTTCGCACACGCCGCAACCGGTGCAGTCATCCGGACGGATTCGGGCCGTATGGCCGCTGGTAAAGGTTTCCGATCGCTCGATTTCCGGGGACAGCACCAGATGCAGGTCGGCCGCGTCTACATCGCAGTCCGCCAGAACCGGCGCGGCGGCCAGGGCGGCAAACGACGCCGTGATGCTCGTTTTTCCCGTTCCCCCTTTGCCGCTGATGATGACCAGTTCCTTCATATGAGCGCCTCCAGTTTTCCGGGAATGGCCCGCAGGGCCTCGTTGAGTTCCGGCATGACGGTATTGATCGGTTCGCCCCGGGAATAGGCCTCGGCCACGCGCCGGCTTTCCGGCACCTGCAGCAGCAGCGGAATGCCCTCGCCACAGCAATAGGCGCTGATCACATTATGTTCATCGGTCACGCGGTTTACCGCCACTCCGAACGGAACGCCCAGCTCGCGGATCGTTTCCACCGCCAGTTTAAGGTCGTGCAGCCCGAAAGGCGTCGGCTCGGTGACCAGCAGCGCGGCATCGCAGGCTTTTACCGCTGTCACATAAGGGCAGGAGGTGCCCGGCGGACAATCCACAATATTCAGCCCGCTTTCCGTCGCCTGCTTCAGGGTTTCCCGAATGACCGGCGGCGACATGGCCTCGCCCACATCCAGGCATCCCGATACAAATCGAATGTTTCCACTGCGGCCGGATAAAATGCTTCCGGTTGCTCTCGGCGTTTCCTCAATGGCTCCGGCGGGGCAAATCCGGGCGCAGGCCCCGCAGCTGTGGCACAGTTCATTGAAAACCATCACCACTTTTCCCAGGCTGGTAATGGCGCTGAACTGGCAAACCCGGCCGCATTCCCCGCAGCCGGTGCACTTTTCCGGATCCACCGTCGGCACGAGGTTGTACGTCGGCCGCTCCTCTTCAATGACCGGATGAATGAAAAATCGACTGTTGGGCTCTTCAACGTCACAGTCCAGTAAGGTCACCTCGCCCTGCGCGGCATTCGCCAGGGCGCAGGAGATGGTGGTCTTACCCGTTCCACCCTTGCCGGACGCAACTGCAATTTTCATTACACCCAATGCCCTTCCACATTGGCCTCTTCGGCCGGACTCAGCTTGCCTTTCCGCAGCAGATCGACCGCTTCGGAAATCGTCACGCCGGAACAGGTGTAGACTTTGACATTCGCGGCATCGAGCACCGCATACGCCTTCGGCCCGCAGTTTCCGGTAATCACGGCATCCACTTGCGCTTCGGCCACGCAGGTGGCCGATTGAATACCGGCCCCCTGGGCGGCATCCAGACGCTGCGCGTTATCTTTCAACGTAAAGGAACCGGTTTCCGTGTGGAAAATGAGAAACTGCGGAGCGCGGCCAAACCGCGTATCCACCGGGGCGCTCAGGTCGTTGCCCGAGGTGCTGACTGCAATTTTCATCGCTCTGCTCCGCCCCGGCCTGTACCTCGGGCGCCCATACCACGGCCCTGGCCGCCGCAACGCATCCCGCGCCGAATACCCCGGCCCATGCCCATACCACCGGCCTGGCCGTTTTCAGTATTGTCGTTACCGGC
>JBFJYX010000120.1:0-8330 GCA_041622415.1 Pontiella sp. | reverse complement strand
TGAACCAGCCGAAGACGCAGGGCGCATCGATTCTGATCGGCCGCAACAACTTCGGCTGCGGATCCAGCCGCGAGCACGCGGTATGGGCCGTGGCGCAGCAGGGCTTTAAAGTGGTGATCGCGCCGATCGAAGGCGACATTCCGGGCTTTGCGGATATCTTCCGCAACAACTGCTCGAAAAACGGCGTGCTGACCGTTCAGCTGTCCAGCGAAGAGGTCGATCAAATCTTCGAACTCGCGGAAAGCGACGAGCCGCTCGAAGCCACCGTCAACCTCGAAGCACAGACCGTGACCTTCGGCGAACATGTTTTTGCCTTCGAGGTCGAACAGGCGGTTAAAAACAAACTGCTGCAGGGGCTCGACGATATCGGCGAATCGCTGATGTTTATCGACGACATCGAAGCCTTTGAAACGACGCATAACACGCAGTTGTGCTGTGCTTAGTCTTTCCAATGTTTGGAAAAACGGCTACAACGAAAAGCTTCCAGTCTCTGGAAGCTTTTTTGCGTACAGGTGCACATGAAAAACTATCTGACAGCCTCCATTTCTGAATCCGCCGTGCGGCATAACATTGCCGTACTGCGCGGCCTGATCGGCGAAAACGTCAAGCTGTGTCCGGTGGTGAAAGACGACTGCTTCGGCCACGGGATGGATGTGCTCTATCCGGTGCTGGCGGAATGCACCGACGGCTTTGCCGTGGCCGCGCCGCTCGAGGCGCTTGAGCTGCGGCGAAAGGGCTACCACGGCTTTATTCTCTGCTTTCTCTCCGCCTATTTTGATGACTTTGCGGTGCAGGATGAACTGGTCTGGCAGGAGATCACCCAGACGGTCATGTCGACCTCCGCGCTGGACTCGATCCAGTCGGCGGCGAAGCGGGTGGGCAAAACCGCACGGGTCCATTTGAAGGTGGATACGGGCATGGGGCGCCTGGGCGTTCCGGCCGAACAGGCGGTCCGGCTGATCGAGCGCATTCAGGAAACCCCGGAGGTTGAGCTGACCGGCATGTATACGCACTTTGCCACCGCCGACGAAGCCGACCGCACCGCCACCTTTGAACAGCTGTCGACCTTCCGCGCCATTCTTCCAATGGCTGGAAACGACATCCGCATTCATGCGGCCAACTCCGCGGCGGCGCTCGACCTGCCCGAAACCCATTTCGACATGGTCCGGCCGGGCATCGCCATTTACGGCTGCAAACCGTCGGACGATATCCGCAATCCGGTCGGCCTCAAACCCTGTATGTCGGTGAAGGCCAAGCTGATTGCCGTGAAGCGGATCTCCGCCGGCGGCAGCAGCGGCTACGGGCTGACGCATACCTATTCGCGCGACAGCCGGGTAGGGGTGGTGCCGATCGGCTATGGCGACGGCTATTTCCGGAACCTCTCCAATAAGGCGGTGGTCCGCATTAACGGGATGGACGCCCCCGTGCGCGGCCGCGTTTCCATGGATCAGATGACCGTGGATGTGACGGATATTCCGGATGTGAAGGTCGGCGATGAAGTCGAAGTGATTTCTTCCGATCCTTCAGCCCCGAACTGTGTGGAAAACCTGGCGCGGCTGGCCGGGACGATTCCTTATGAAATCACCTGCCACATCGGCCACAGCATGCGTCACGAACTGGTCGACTGACTGACGCTGCTCCGGAAGGCTTCCGCGCATTCCGGACAGATGCAGTGGCTGAATTCCATCTTGGTCTGCTGTTTCAGGTACTTATCGATGTCTTCCCAGCGGCCTTCATCGTCCTGGATCTTTTTGCAGCCGCTGCACAGATTATGCACGCCGCCGAGCTCCTGCACATGGGCCAGCGCAGACTGCAGGCGCAGGTTCATTTCCGCGAGCTCATCCTCCTTTTTGCGAAGGGACCGCTTTTCGCGGCGCATATGCCCGATTCCGAGCGCCAGGGCGATCTGCAGTCCCAGATAAGCCGGGGAGCTGGCAAAATAGACATAACTGGCGGAAATGGTGAACTGCTGATAAATGAGGTTGGTGAGCGGAATCAGCAGTACGATCGTGATCAGGCCCTGAAGCGAGCCCACCAGCCAGGAAACCAGCGCAACAATGCCGATACCCAGAATAAAATAGGGTTTATCCGGCGGCGCAACGTACCGCAATGCGGCGAGATACACGGCAATGGCGGCAAGGGCAATGACCTGTCTGATAATACGATTCATGCTTTTTCCTGTTCGGATCGCTCTAAGGGTACTGCCCCGGAACCGCAAGTGCTGTGCCAGAATCCAATCCAAACATCAGGTTCATGTTCTGCATGGCGTTGCCCGCCTGGCCTTTCATGAGGTTGTCGATGTGCGAAATCACCCGTAAACGGTTGTTTCGTTCATCCACATCCACCGTCAGGCTGCAGTAGTTGGTACCGCGGACATCGGCAATACTTGCCGGGGTTGCGGCGTCCTGAATCCTCACAAAATTATTATTTCTGTTATATTCTTTGTAGATTTCGAGAATTTCAGCGGCCTTCTGCCCGTCGAGGGTGGCGTAGAGGCTCGACATAATGCCGCGGCAGACCGGCACCACCTGCGAGGTGAAGGTCATCTGCACGGTCTCCGTGCTCAGCAGGCTGAGTTCCTGCTCGACCTCGACGGTATGCTGATGCCCCGCCAGCTTATAGGCGTTCATGTTGTCGTAGCGGTTCGGATAGTGGAATGCCGCATTCGGTTTTTTGCCGGCACCGGAAACCCCGGTCTTGCAGTCGGCAATGATACTCTTCGGGTCAATCACTCCGGCGGCCACCGCCGGGGCCAGGCCGAGGATGCAGCTGACCGCAAAGCAGCCCGGATTCCCCACCAGCTTATTCGACGCGTTGATATCGTGCAGTTCCGGCAGGCCGTATTCGGTATCGGCCAGAAGTTCCGGCGATTTATGCTCCGGATCGCGCCCGATAAAGTTCGCATATTCCGCATAGCGGTCGGCCGTTCCAAAACGGAAATCGCCGCTGTAATCGATCACTTTTGCGCCGCGTTCGAGTTCCGCGGCGGCGGTCTGCATGCCGACGCCGTCGGGCGTGGAATAAAAGACCACGTCGTACGGCTCCTGCGTTTTGGGATCATCCGGAGAAACAATCACGTCGTCGCAGAATCCGCGCAGATGCGGAAACACATCGCTCATTTTCCGTCCGGTATCCGACAGGCTGACCAGACATCCGATTTCCGCTTCCGGGTGTTTCAGCAGCAGTTCGGTAATCCCCACTCCGCCGTAACCGCCCGCGCCGACTACTTTTGCTTTAATCATGATTCATTTCTCCTGAAAAAATAAGGCGGGGAATCTAAACCACCGGGGGAAATGAATCGACATAAAAGTTGCGCAACCCTAAGCGGTATAAGGCGGGCTTATTATCCCAGATCCGGAAAGGCGGCGGCCACCGCCGGGCAGGTGATGCGGCCGTCCTGCATATTCAGCGCGGCGGTCCGCCCCGGACTTTTATCGAGAAAGCCCTGCAGGCCCAGGTTCGCCAGTTCGCGGCAGTAGGCCAGGGTGGCATTGCACAGTGCATAGCTGCTCGTCCGGCCCACCGCGCCGGGCATATTCGTCACGCAATAGTGAACGACCTCATCGACGACATACACTGGATCGCCGTGGGTCGTGGGGCGGCTCGTATCGCAGCAGCCGCCCTGGTCAATGCATACGTCCACAATCACGGACCCCTTTTTCATTCGCGACACCAGCCCGCGCGACACCAGCTTCGGCGCCAGCGCCCCGGGAATCAGCACCGACCCGACCACCAGGTCCGCCAGCACGGCATAGCGCTCAATCGCATGGGGCTCGCAGAATACCGTCGTGACATTCGGCGGCATGATTTCGTCGAGATGCCGCAGCCGGTCGAGGTTGATATCCATCAGGGTCACATTGGCGCCGAGCCCCGCCGCTACGCGGGCGGCATTGGTTCCCACCACACCGCCGCCGAGCACCAGCACATTGGCCGGCGGAACCCCCGGAACGCCGCCCAGCAGGATACCGCGGCCCATCATCGGTTTTTCCAGGCACTTTGCCCCTTCCTGGATCGACAGCTTACCCGCCACTTCGCTCATGGGCGTGAGCAGCGGAAGCCGGCCGTGCTCATCGGTCAGTGTTTCATAAGCGACCGCCGCGATCTGTTTTTCCAGGCACCGGTCCGTCAACTCGCGGGAGCTCGCAAAGTGGAAATAGCAGAACAGGATCTGGCCCGCACGCAGCCGGCCGATTTCCTCCGCCTGCGGCTCCTTCACTTTGACCACCATGTCTGCGCGGCGGAAAAGCTCATCCGCGGAATCCATAATTTCGGCCCCCACGGCGGCGTAGTCATCGTTGGAAAAACCGCTGCCGAGTCCGGCATCTTTTTCAATCAGCACCGCATGGCCGTCCTGAATGAGCAGCTGGGCGCCCACAGGCAGCATCGCAATGCGGTATTCATCCGCTTTAACTTCTTTCGGCACGCCGATAATCATGTTCAGGTCTCCCAGTTTTTACAGCGTTCCACGGCCTGCTGCCATTTTACAAACCGCGCATCCGCTTCGTCGCGGCTGATCGACGGCTCAAAAACGCGGTCTATTTTCTGTATGGCGGAAATTTCGTCGGGCGATTCCCAGAAGCCCACGGCCAGCCCCGCGAGGGCCGCCGCGCCGAAAGCGGTCGTTTCCACCATTTCCGGCCGCTCAACCGGAATCTGCAGCAGGTCCGCCTGAATCTGCAGCAAAAGATTATCCACGGATGCGCCGCCGTCGACCCGCAAGGCGGGCATCGGATTTCCGGCATCTTTTTCCATGGCCCGGCAGACTTCCAGGGATTGGAAACAGATGGCCTCCTGCGCCGCCCGGGCCAGGTGGGCGCGGCCGGTGCCGCGGGTAAGGCCGATGATGGTGCCGCGCGCCGTCGGGTCCCAGTGCGGCGCACCGAGCCCGGCAAAAGCCGGCACCAGATAGACGCCGCCGGTGTCCGGCACTTCCGCGGCCAGCCGGGCAATATCGGAGGATTCCTCGATGAGGCCGAGCTCGTCCCGAAGCCACTGCACCACGGCCCCGCCGATAAATACGCTGCCCTCGAGGGCATAGTTCACGTCTTCGCCGCGCTTCCACGCCACCGTCGTCAGCAGCTGGTTCTTCGAGGCCACGGCTTCCGCGCCGGTATTCATCAGCAGGAAACAGCCGGTCCCGTAGGTGTTTTTCGCAGCGCCGGCTTCAAAACAGGACTGCCCGAAAAGCGCGGCCTGCTGGTCGCCCGCCATTCCGGCAATGGTGCAGCCGCATTCACACAGCAGTTTATTCACGGTGCCGTACGGTTCACTCGACGAGCGCACCTGCGGCAGCATCGAGCGCGGAATGTTCAAAAGCTCCAGCAGCTCCGCATCCCATTCCAGCGTGTGGATATTAAACAGCAGGGTGCGCGACGCATTCGAGACATCCGTGACGTGCACCGCGCCGCGGGTGAGTTTCCAGGTGAGCCAGGAATCAATGGTACCGAAGGCCAGCTCGCCGCGTTCCGCCTGTTCACGCGCGCCGTCGACGTGGTCCAGGATCCAGCGGACTTTGGTGCCGGAAAAATAGGGATCCAGGAAGAGCCCGGTTTTGCGGTAGAACAGCTCCGCCATCCCGTCCGCTTTCATGCGGGCGCAGAAGTCGGCGGTGCGGCGGTCCTGCCAGACCATCGCGTTATAGACGGGCTCACCCGTTTTGCGGTTCCATACCACGACCGTTTCGCGCTGGTTCGTGATGCCGATCGCCACCATGTCTTCACTGTGGACCCCGGCTTGGTGCATCGCTTTTTTGGCCGTGAACTGCTGGGTCTCCCAGATCTGTTTCGGGTTGTGCTCCACCCAGCCGGGGCGGGGATAGATCTGGCGGAATTCCTTCTGCGCCGACGCACGGATGTTCCCGTCGTGGTCGAAAAGAATCGCGCGGGATGAAGTGGTACCTTGGTCAAGAGCCAGAACACATTTCATGTTCCGGAGTATAAAATACGCGATCGCGAATTGAAGGATTATTTCAGTTTAAGAAAATGACGGTCGAGCAGGTAATCCGGACGAATATCCTGCATGGAACGCAGCATCTGTTTTCCAAGGTTTGGAAAATCCGCTTCGAGGGTTTTCAGCAGGCGCTCAAGTTTGGCGCGGTCGCCCGATTGGTCGAGCTGCTCGGAATAGTCGCACGTTCCAAGGTATGGAAACTCAAACTGCTGTGCGGCGGTTTCGATGAGGTCTTTCGGGGCATAGCACATCGGGCGGATCACCCGCAGCTTACCTCCGTCGCCGGCCACATTCGGACCCATGGTTTTCAGGCCGGTGCCGCGGAAGAGGCCCATCAGCAGGCTGGCACACAGATCGTCGCGATGATGCCCCAGCACCAGCTTGTTCGCGCCGATCTCATCCGCGTAGCCGTGGATAAATCCGCGCCGCAGCCGCGAGCAGAGTGCACACGGCCGGTCCTGCGCCTCCTTCTGCTGAATCAGTTCGGCAATCGGCGTTTTAATAATATGCAGATGCCAGCCCTGCGCCTCGGCATAGGCGCGCAGCGGATCGTGATTCAGCCCCTCGAAACCTTCATCGATGTTTACGCCGAAGAGTTCGAATCGAATGGGGGCGCGCTGCTGCAGCCGCACGAGCAGATGCATCAGCATCATGGAATCCACGCCGCCGCTGATGCCGATGAGCAGGCGGTCGCCATCGGCAACCATCCGGTAATCGGCCACGGCCTTTCCGGTCAGCCGGCAGAGCTGGGCAAATGCGTCGCCCATTTTATTTCCCCGGAATCGCCTTCATGGTTTCCCTGAGCTCCCGCGAGCGGGTGGCAAACGACAGGAGGAAATAGATCAGCGCACCGCCGAGCACGGCCAGACCCAGATTCGCCACCTGCGCCAGTTTTGCCGGCAGTATTTCGCTGAGGAGCGGGGCGGCAAACCGCGCAATCGCCCAGACCCCGGCGCCCATGACCAGCGCAATGAGCAGGTAGCGCATAAAGCTGCGGATGATTTGCTTCCACTGGATATGAATGCCGCGCGTCTTCAGGATCTGCGCCAGAATCAGGGCATTCATCGCGCCGGCAATTACGGTCGACAACGCCATGCCGGCATGTTTCCAGTATTCGGGCAGCGTGAGGATGAAAGTGATGTTCAGGATCAGGTTCAGCGCAATGGTGATGAAGCCGATGCGCACGGGCGTCCGCGTATCCTGCTGGGCATAGTAGGCCGGCACAATGACCTTCGACACACTGAAGACGATCAGCCCCGGGGCATAGAAATAGAGCGCCCGCGCGGTGAGCCGGGTCGACTCCGCATCAAATGCGCCGCCCCATTCCATGATGGTGGTGAGAATCTGCGGGGCCAGCACCATGAGGCCGATGGTTGAGGGCACCATGATGAATGAAATGTGGCGCAGCGCGTCCGACAGCGTATCGCCGAGCATGTGGTGTTTATCGTCGGCCACCTGCTGCGAATAGGTCGGCAGCAGCACGGTGCTGAATGCGGTTGCGATTACGCCGAGCGGCAGATAGACCCAACGTTCGCTGTAAAACAGGGCCGCCGGGGCCCAGTCGCCGATCCACAGCGCGAGCAGGCGGTCGGCCAGTACATTAAACTGGGTGACGGCCATGCCGAGCGCCGCCGGGCCCATCAGGACCAAAATGCGGCGGATGGCCGGGTCGTTCCAGCGGTTGGAAAATTTAAACGGGCAGCCGAAGCGTTTCAGCGCCGGCAGCTGGAACAGGACCTGGGCGATGCCGGCCAATACGACGCCCCAGGCCAGTACGGTGGCGCGGATGTCGGGTTCGTTTCCAACCATTGGAAAAACCGCCAGCATGACCACAATCAGAATAATGTTCAGCAGGCAGGGGGCAAAGGCGGAGGTGGCAAAATGCTTGAACGAATTGAGCACCGCCATGAACAGCGCGGCGAGGCAGATGAACACCACATAGGGGAACATAATCCGCGAGAGCTCGAAGGTGGTGATCCACCGCTCCGCAAACAGGCAGGGCAGGTTGCCCAGCACCCAGAACAGCAGGACTCCGATCAGGGCAATGGCCGAAAGCAGCGCCGCCGTCATGGTGACCACTTTCGAGGCCATTTCCCACGCGGCCCGGTCGCCCTGTTTGGTGCGCGTTTCGATGAAGACCGGCACAAAGGCGGCGGACAGCGCACCTTCGCCGAAGAGCCGCCGAAAGAGGTTGGGCAGGGTGAAGGCCACAAAAAATGCGGAGGCCACCAGGGAGGTCCCGAAATAGTAGGCAATGATGATATCGCGCAGCATGCCCAGGCCGCGGCTGAGCAGCGTGAAACTGCCGACCACCCCGGCGGATCGGATCACTTTACTGTCCTTCAAACAGTACCCCTTTGGTTTTGATTGCGTAGTTGGTA
>JBFJYX010000119.1:0-8397 GCA_041622415.1 Pontiella sp. | reverse complement strand
CGGCAGGCCGGGGCGGACCTTGATGGTTTTTTCGCGTTTGATGGTTACGCTGCCGGGTTTGGCGCCGCGGGGTTTGCCGACGTGTTTGGCCTCGGTGTATTTGACGGGGACGTTGCCGGCGTTGCGGGCTTTGGAATGCCAGGCGGCGATGGCGGCGGTTTGGCGGATGAGGGCGTTGTCGGGCTTTTCGCCGTCGGGTGCGCGGAGAATGACGTGGCTGCCGGGCAGGCCGTGCACATGGAACCAGTATTCTTCGGGGCGTGCGGTGCTCAGACTGAGGATGTCGTTATCGCGGTCGGTCTTTCCGGCCCAGGCCTCGAAACCGCCGGGCAGTTGATATTTCCAGCAATCGGGTTGGATTTCTTTTCCTCGCATGGGAGATAATGCTAACCACATCATTGAGAGTGAACAACGAGCAATTACATGAAGTTAACGAAGAATTTTGGATGATGAGATGAATCTGTTTGCTTATGGAACCCTGATGTGGCCGGAGGTGCTGGAATCGGTCGCCGGCCGTCGGATGGCGGGAACGCGGGTGGTGCTGGAGGGCTATACCCGGCTGCGCGTCAAGGGGCAGCACTATCCGGTGGTGGTCCCTTCGGACGGGGATTCGGTGGAGGGCACGCTCTATACGGGCCTCACCCCGGCGGAGTTCCAATGCCTGGATCGCTTTGAGGGCGTGGAGTATGAGCGGATCGAAATCGACTTTGCCGGAACCGCGGCGTTTGTCTACGTACTTTCCGATGATTGGAAATCGATTGCGGCATCCGAACCCTGGAACCCGGAGGATCTGCGGCCGGAACATCTGGCGGCGTTCTGCTCGGAATACAAGGGTTGGAGGGATTTACAGTCTTGAACTATCTGTAAAACGGTTGGTTTTATTCATTGTGCCTCCCGATAATTTGCTTATTCTGCCCCCATGTCGAAACGCGTAAAACCCCGTCCTCGTATACCGTTTTATCAAACGCTGGCTTTTAAATTGAGTCTGGCCACATTTGTGGTGGCTTCGACGGTGCTCTCCGGTCTGGGCATTTATTATATCCAGCGGTTTACGAAGGAACTCAGTTGGCGGCTGCTCGATAATGCCTGCGTACCGGCCGAACTGGTCACCAGTCACGATCTTCCGCTCGATATTGCCCGCGACACCGTCGCGCTGTCCGAACTGACCCGCAATGAAATCCTGAGTTCGGTGGTGACCACAACCAACGGCGTGGTGGCCTACAGCAGCGAACCCGGACTGGAGGGGCATCCCTCCACCCTTCATTCGACCTATACGAACCAAGCAGACCTCTGGTGCAAGTCGGCATCTTTTTCCTATATGCCCGTGGAGGGCCAGCCGAGGGTGATGGTGACGGTCCCTGTGCGGGATCATGACGAACAGCTGATGCAGTGGAACCTGCTGCTGAACGGAGAGCGGATCCGGACCGACCGCGCCTGGGTGGCCGGCCTGTTTCTGGCCGGGTTCACGTTCTGCATCGTGCTGGTCTCGATCGTCTGCGCCGGGATCGCTCACTGGATGCTGGGGCCGCGCCTGAAGATGATCACGGAATGTCTCGGGGGCGTGGAATCCGGGGATCTCTCCCCGGTTGTCGACCGGGTGCGCAGTACCGACGAGCTGGGCGTGCTGGGCCGCGGCGTCAATCAGATGATTTCGCGGCTCTCCCTGCAGCGCTCCGAGGAAATGCGGCTGCTCGAAGAGCTTGAGCGCGCCAAAGAGGCGGCGGAAAATGCCAACCGCACCAAGAGTGAGTTCCTGGCCAACATGAGTCATGAAATCCGCACGCCCATGAACGGCGTGCTGGGTATGGCCCAACTGATCGAAGGCACCGAGCTTTCGGAAGAACAGCGCGAATATGTGAAAACCATTTCATCCTCGGGGGACAATCTGTTGAAGATCATCAACTCGATTCTCGACCTTACACGGGTGGAAATGGGCCGCTTTGAGCTCAGCATTGATACGGTGGATGTCTGCCGGATGATTAGTGAGCTGCAGACCTTCTTTACTCCGTCCGCCCTCGATAAAGGGCTTGAGCTTCGGGTCAGCTGTCCGGATACGCTTCAGCAGGTGCGGACCGATGAAGGCCTGATCCGCCAGATCCTGACCAACCTGATCGGCAACGCGATCAAATTCACCCCTTCGGGTTATGTTGAGCTGGCGGTCGAATTGCTGGAGAGTCATGGCCGGGAGTGCACGATGCGGTTCAGCGTGCGCGATACCGGAATCGGTATTTCCGATGAGGCCCGGGAACGGATCTTCAACGAGTTCACACAGGCCGACGGTTCCCATACCCGCGCATTCGGCGGAACCGGACTGGGGCTTTCGATCTCGAAAAAAATGGTGCAGCAGCTCGGAGGAAAGATCGAGCTGGAGAGCGAGGAGGGCAAAGGATCAACCTTCAGCTTCTGCATCACCGCCAACCTCGAAGATTTATCCGCGCCTTCCCCTCATGCGGCACAGCCCGAGCGGGCCGCTCCGGAATCGCTGAATCTCGATATTCTCGTGGTTGAGGACAACAAGCTCAACCAGAAGGTCCTGATCAAAATGCTCGAGAAAATGGGATGCCGCACCGTTGTTGCGGACAACGGGAAAGAAGCGCTCAACTGTCTGAAACTGCTGCTGCCCATCGAAGAGCGCCCGCGCTTTGACCTGGTCCTGATGGATATCCAGATGCCGGTGATGGATGGCCTTAAAGCCACCGCTATGATCCGGGCCCAGGAGGGGGATGAGCGGCGCACACCGATTCTCGCCATCACCGCCCATGCCATGAAAGGTGATCGCGAAAAATTCATGGAGCAGGGCCTCGACGGCTATCTGTCAAAACCGGTCCGCCGCGAAGATCTGCGCAATCTGCTGCAGCAGTACGGGTAATAAGAACTTAGTATTTTTTACTGCAAGTTTTTTGAATTATTTCCGGTGAATGCCGTCTTAAAACCCGTATCACTATGACGGATTAAATTTAAGCGAGCTTCAGATGACCGGCGGACACGGCAAAGTACCTATGTTTAAAATGCGGCCCCAAAAGGGCACGCTGATTACGGCCGTGGTCGTGCTGGTGCTTGGTCTGCTCTTCTTCGTCGAAGGTCACCGCGATCCCGGCGATATTCCGGCGCACGACCGCTCCAAACTTGCCCTGGCCATTTCCGTGGTCATCGCCGGCGTCCTCATCATTATTTCCACCGGGCGGATGTGGTTCAAACATCTGTGGCACGACCGCTACCGCTGAAAAAGGGCGCCTTTTGAGCGCCCTTTTCAATTTAGAGTTCCCGAATCCGCAGGTTCCGCCAGCTCACCGACATGGGATGCAGCGCCTGCTGTTTTTTACCGATGCTGTGCACCTGCAGTCCGATGTGGCCCTCGGGGTGGGTTTGATACACGTCTTCGTTCGTCAGGTCCGCCACCGGCCGCCCATTGATGAAGGTCTGGATGCGGGGGCCGTCGGCCACGATCCGGTAGTGGTTCCATTCGCCGTTCCGGAAATAGGAGTGCTGATTCTCTGCGGGGTTTTTCGACTTCGGTTCGGGTGACAGCCAGCCATGGCCGGTGGCCTCGCCGTAGATATAGCCCGCCTGGCCCGGCGACGCTTCGATTTCCACCTGCGGGCCGTGGTAGCGGCCGTTCGATGCTTTGGAGAACGAACGGATCTGTACGCCGGAATTCAGCTGATCGTGCACCTTCGTCTCAAACTCCAGCTCGAAATCGCCGTACACTTGTTTCGTGGAAAGGAAGGTATTCGGGCTCGGCAGCGCCGTGGTGCCGGTAATCACGCCGTCCTGAACCACATAGTCCGCCTTGCCGTCTTCAACAATAAACGCACTCAGGTCGGTGCCGTTGAACAGCGGTTTCCAGGGATTGGAAACCTCGCGGATCCGGATCGTGCGGAATTCGATGTCCGCCCGCTCGGCCTGCAGGCAGACGGCGCCCCCGTTGACCGAGCAGTTCCATCCGCGGTTTACCGGCCGGTCGTTCACATAGACGTCAACCTGCCCGCCCGAGGCCACCACCCGCAGCCGGTTCCATTCACCCGCCGGCTTTTCCGCATCGTCGACCCGTTTGGTCCGGCGCCGGCCCGGCTGCCCGTTTTTATCGCGCGCCACCTGCGCGGGGCTAACGTCAATGCTTTCGCCGATCAGCCAGAAATCACCGGCCTGGCCGGCCTTCATCTGTACTTCCAGCGATTTCGGCCAGACATTCAGGTTGCGCGGGGCGGAGCAGTGAATCAGCAGGCCGCAGTTGCCGGGTTCGTTCGGCCAGCGGTACTCCACTTCGATTTCGTAATCGGAAAACGCCTCCACCGTCCGCATCACGCCGTTCGGGTTGCCGGCCCCGTCCACATGGATGACGCCGTCCTTCACCGACCAGATGCTGTCCGGGGCGGCTTTATCGAGCGTATCAAAACTCCAGCCCTCAAAATCCCGGCCGTTAAACAGCGGTTTCCAATCATTGGAAGCCTGCCCCGTGGAAACAACGGCCGCGGCAAATAACGTAAGCCCTGCTTTTATCATATCTTCTTCTCCTTGTTCTTCATCAATAGACGCTGCGCTGCGCGTTTTCCAGACATTGGAACGGTCATCTGTGCTCCCCGTAGGCGGCCGGCATGTCGCGATAGGGGCTGAGGGCACAAAGCCGCAATATCCCCTCGAAACCGTGCGGATATCTGATAGCCTGTTGATTGTGAAATCCATTGACCATTTCAGGCAGAACCGACCCGTCCATCTGGCCCGGCGGGATGTATACTTTGAATACGCCGCCTATCTGCTGCGCAAACAGCAGAATCTCCCGCCGCCGATTGATATGGCGGCCTACGAAGAAATGCTGTTTCTTCTCCGCGTGGCCCGGCAGCACGCCGGATTTTCAATCCGCACCGCGGGTAAAAATGAAACCGATGAACAGTTTGCCCGTTTCCTCACGATTCTTGCCGGCAACGTGAAAGCAGTGCTCTCGATGCTCAATCTGCAGGCCATGGTGGAGAATTCAACCGATTCCTTTTTCAGTTTTCTCGGTGCAAACCAGGCGTCGCTGGCCCTGCAGGCGGAAGAGTATCAGCGCCGCGCCAACGACATCATCCGCTCCATGCATAATACGCTCAAGCTGGCGGAGGATCCGTTTGAACTGCTGAAAATTGAAAATGCCGACGCGAGTACCGAAGAGGAGCATAAGCGCTACCTCAAGGCGCGCGATCATTTCAAACAACGGATCAAAGAAGGCCGGTACCGGTATAAACCCAGCTCAAGCCTTCGCCAGATCGGGAAGTTCTGATCGGACGGTTTAATCGCGGCTGAACTTGCGGTCCAGTTCGCTGAAGCTGGTGAAAATCAGGGTGGGGCGGCCGCGGGGCGACGTGTAGGGCATTTCCGTTTTCGCCAGGTCGGCCACAAGCCGCTCAATTTCCCGGTCCGCCAGCTGATCTTTGGTCCGTACCGCCATCTGGCAGGCGGCCTGGGCAATCTGTTCCTGCACCAGCTCACGGGCCCCGCGTTTTTTCCCGGCCTTCTCCAGTGCCCGCGCAATTTCGATCAGCATTGATTCGACCGGGTTGTCCTGCACATAAACCGGCAGCGCATCCACGATGAATGTATCGCCGCCAAATTCGGAAATTCCGAAGCCCAGTTCATTCAGTACGTCGGTATAGGTGCGCACGACATGTGCATCCGACGGAAGCAGTTCGACGGTTTCCGGTGCCAGCAGGCCCTGCTTCTGAATCGCATGATCGCGCGCGGCATGGATAAACTTTTCAAACAGCACCCGCTCATGCGCGGCACGCGGTTCCATCAGGACATATCCGTCCTCTGTTTCGAGCACCACATAATTTCCGCCCAGCTGCCCGACGATTCGGCACCATCCCCACGGACTTTTGGGCGAAGAGTCCGATGGCACCGGGGACTTGAAGTCTGAAACCTGTACTTCTGTTTCCGGAGCGGCATTTTCCTCCGCGACCGGATTGCGGGGACGCTGTTCCTCCGCCCTGGGAAGGTCGGCCTTTTTCCGGTCCAGCAGCGGCTCGGGTTTCCGCAGAATCTCCTCCATCTGCTTCTGGGTTTCAATCCTCGGACGAACCGCCACCGGGGTCGGCAGGCTGATGCCTTCGCCATCGGAGCTTCCAATGTCCGGAACACCGGGCCGGGCCGGAATTTCCAGGGTCTGGAAGCGGAGGGTCTGGTTCAGGGCCTCGACAATGGCATCGCGCAGTTGGTTCGGTTTACGGAAGCGCACCTCTTTTTTGGTCGGGTGCACATTAACGTCGACCAGCGACGGGGCCATTTCGATGAAAAGGAAGACGGCGGGGTAGCGGCCTTTGTCGATGAGCGAATGATAGGCCTCATTGAGGGCATGGAAGACCACCGGGGCGGCGGCGGGGCGGCCGTTCACGAAAATATACTGGTCCTGCCGGTCTTTGCGGCCGGTCTGCGGGAGGCCGGCATAACCGGTGATCCGGTTTTCGTCATCGGCATAGTCGATTTCCAGCAGCTGCTCGAAAAACCCGTGGGTGTAGAGTTCCGAAATGCGGTCCTCCATATTGCCGGACATCGGAAGGGTGTGGACCATGCGTTCGTCCACCTTCAGCGACATCCCGATATCCGGGTGCGCCAGCGCCATCACCAGAAACAGCTGGCGGATGTGCGAGAGCTCCGTCTGCTCCGCGCGCAGGAATTTGCGGCGCGCCGGCACATTGAAAAAGAGATTGCGGATTTCGATGCGCGTGCCGACCGGGCAGCCGATATCATCGCAGCTGAGGAATTTTCCCCCCGCAATCTGGATTTCGGTACCGGCGAGCTCTTCTTCGGGACGGGTGATGAGCGAAAAGCGCGAAACCGAGGAGATGGCCGCCAGGGCCTCGCCGCGAAAACCCATGGTGTGGATGTTTTCGATGTCGGCCTCGGAGCGGATTTTACTGGTGGCGTGCCGCTCGATCGAGAGCAGCGCCTGGTCGCGGTCCATGCCATAACCGTTATCCGTAATGCTGATCAGCTGCCGTCCGCCGCGGATCACTTCCACATCAATCTGCGTGGCCCCGGCATCGAGCGAATTTTCAAACAGCTCCTTCATGACGGAGGCGGGGCGTTCGACCACTTCGCCGGCGGCAATCTTGTTGATTACCTGATCCGGCAGCATCTGGATTACGGGTTTGGTTTGCATCGGCGCAACATAGCAGAACGCTTCCAATCATTGGAAGTTCATGACCCGGAAAATCGTGTCTGGGCGGGTTCGGTGATGAGCCGCGGGACTGACGAGCTTGCGGGGCTTTAGCGGGCGTGTTTCGGGCCGCCGAAAGAGTTGCCGCTTATTGACCTTTGACATCAGTTAAGACTTCCCTGATATTTTGCTTCATAAAGTTCGTGTGAAACCCACATTTATTTTATGGGAGCATAGCAATGGGATCCTATATGTATCGGCAGCGTCCGAACCTGGTGGCCCTCGGCGGGGCCCTGATTGTGTTTATATCGGGGATTCTGGTTTACTGCATGCAGCTCCAGAACAGCGGGGGTCATTTGGATCAGCGGGTCAGGCTGATGATTCTGCTTGGAACCCCGCTGTTAACGGTCGTCTTGCTGCTGATTGCCTTTGCGCGTTACCGGTTTACCCATCTGTGGAGAAAAAAGCACAAAGGGCGGCACGACAAGTCGCTCCGCAAGCATGACCGCCACTCGCGCCACTCCCGCCGGCATTAAGGGGCCGGTCAGTCAAACTGGTCGGAGATAACCACCTCATCAAAAGACAGTTTATCTTTGCGTCCTGCCGGAGGCTCAAGGCCTTTTCCGATGGCGACAAACATGCAGATGGTATGGTCATCGGGCAGGTTGATGAGGTCGGCCACGGCATCGAAGTCGAATCCGTCCATCGGGCATGAGTCGTAGCCCATGGAAGTCGCCGCGAGCATGAGGGTTTGTGCGGCGATGCCGCAGGACCGCATGGCCTCATCGCGCTGCACCTGTTCGAGCCCCTGGTAATAGTCCTGAATGGCCGGCACGATAAATTCCTGCACAGGCTCCGGCGCCGAGTGCCAGTAGCGATTCGGTTTCTTTTCCCAGGCTTTCAGGTCCGCGCAGAGAATAATGAGCAGGGAAGCATCGGTGATCTGGCGCTGGTCCCAGGACTCGGCGCGGATTTTCCGCCGGAGCTCAGGATCCTTCACCACCACAAAACGCCAGTTCTGGATGTTGAACGCGGTCGGGGAATGCAACGCAAGCGAAAGGAGTTTTTCGGTCTCCTTTTCCGTTATCTTCAGGCTTGGATCAAAATGCCGCACGGAGCGGCGAGTTTGGATGGCGGTATCAACATTCACGGTCAGCTCCCTTTAAGTCGGGCCGACCTTAAGCCATGGATTTTATTTTTAAAAGTTAAACTTCCGGAGAGAGAACCGGTGTTCAGGGGGGTGTTGGAAGCGCCGGAACAGGCTG
>JBFJYX010000118.1:0-8404 GCA_041622415.1 Pontiella sp. | reverse complement strand
GCGATGGAAAAGCAGATGCGTGCCGAGCGTGAAAAACGCGCTCTCATTGCCGAGTCCGAAGGCGACCGGCAGGCAAAGATGAATCGGGCCGACGGGGAAAAGCAGGCGGCCATTGCCCGCTCCGAAGGCGAAAAGATGAAGCGCATCAACGAGGCCGACGGCCGCGCCGCCGAGATTCGTGCGGTGGCGACCGCCACGGCGGAGGGCATCACCGAGATCGCCCGGTCGATCAATGCCGAGGGCGGCACCGATGCGGTGAACCTGCGCATTGCGGAGCAGTATATTTCCGAATTCGGCAACCTGGCCAAAGCCAACAACACCATGATTATTCCGTCGAACCTCTCCGACGTCGCCGGCGTGATTGCCACGGCCAAGGAAGTGATCGGCAAGGTGGGGAAATAACCCGGGACTTATGGTGGACTGATTCATGGTCCATAAGGACAGCGGCCGGTTTCCAATGATTGGAAGCCGGCTTTTTCTTTTTCCAATGGTTGGAAAATTCGGGCATAAAGCGGCGCATGAAAATTTCCATCTTACTTCCGGGAAAAATAAAACCGAAGGCGCTGGCGTCGGCGCAGGAGGAATACATCAAGCGTCTGAAGCCGTTCGGGGCCGAGGTGCTGGAGTATAAGGACGAGAAGGTTTCGTCGCGCACTCCGGAACAGACCAAAGAGGCGGAGGCGGCGCGGATCTTTAAGCTGCTGAAAGAGGGCGATTTTCTGGTGGCGTGCGATGAGCGGGGCAAGCCGGTCCGGACGCCGCAGATGGCGGAGCTGCTGCAGGCCGGAAGGCAGGGGGCTTTTCCAATGGCTGGAAAACGCCGCATGGTGGTGGTGATCGGCGGGGCGCTGGGCCTGGCTGAATCGGTTCGGCAGCGGGCCGATGCGGTGTGGTCGCTGTCGTCGCTGGTCATGGCGGGGGGCGTGGCGCGCGTGGTGTTGCTGGAGGGGATTTACCGGGCGTTTACGGTGGTGGAGCACCACCCGTATCACAATGAATGACAGGAGTTTTGACTATGCGGTTTTGCAGGATGTGGATGGTGTGTTTGGCGTTGGCCGGCGCGGTGACGGCGGCGGAGGCCAAAGACAAGGCGTGGGACCAGTTCGCGCCGCCGGCGGATAAAAAGTTTGATTGGATCCAGCTGAATTCCGGTGAGTGGCTGAAGGGCGAAATCAAGGTGATGTATAATTACACGCTGGAATTCGACTCCGATAAGCTGAGTCTGCTGAAGCTGGACATGGATGACGTGAAGCAGATCCGTACGGCGGGGCATCAGCGTATTCTGGTGCAGCGCGGGAATCGCGAAACGGAGGTGCTGCAGGGCAAACTCATCGTGAACGGCGAACAGCTGAAGCTGCTCAGCAACGATGAGGAAATTGACCTGGAGCGTACGAGCCTGATTTCGATTGCGGGCGGTTCCGCGCGCGAGCGGGATAACTGGTCGGGCAATGTGGCCTTCGGCCTTTCGCTGCGGGGCGGGAATACGGAAACCACGGATATCAATACATCGGCCCGGGTCCGGCGCCGCACGGCGGAATCGCGCCTGAGCGCCTACTATGTGGCGAACTACAGCAAGGCCACAACGGTCGATGATGCCACAGGGGAAAAGAGCACGACGAAAACGGCGGACAGCCAGCGCCTGACCGGCTACGGGGACTGGTTTTTCACCAGCCGCCTGTACTGGAAGGTTATAAATGCGGAGTGGTACCGCGATCCGTTTGTGAATATTCAGAACCAGTATTCGGTCAATACCGCGGTCGGTTATGACGTTGTCCGGACCTCCCGTACGGAGTGGACCTTTAATGCGGGGGCGGGCTATCAGCGCACGCGGTTTGACTCGGTCCTGACCGGGGAGGATGACACCTCAGATTCGCCGTTCGGCACCATCAGCACCCGGCTGGATCATGAAATCAACGGCGATCTGGATTTCCTGATTGAATACAGCGCCCGGTTCCTCAACCGCGAGAGCGGCACGTATACGCATCATGTGATCTCGACGCTGTCGTATGACCTGATGGCGGACCTCGACCTGAATGTTTCCTTTATCTGGGACCGGATTGAAGATCCGACCGCGAGCGAATCGGACGACGGTTCCGGCGGAACCATCGTCACGGTACCCGAGCAGGATGATTACCAGATCGTGGTCGGCGTGGCCTATACATTCTAGTTCGGCGGATCTGCGGCCAGCATTTCCTCCGGGGTTTCCCAGCTGAATTTTTTGGGAATCGTGTTGGAGGTGTAAACGTCGCGTGTGAGGGTTTCCCCGTCCGCGCCTTTCATGGTCAGGCGGACCCAGGCCCCGATGAAACCGGACTGGAGAGTGATTTTATCGCCGTATCCGCGGCCGGTTGCGGATCGTTTCAGCAGGGTGAACGTGGCCGGGGTGATGGTGCGATCGGATCCGGGTTCGGCGGGTTTAAGCCGGGCTTTTCCCTCTCTCACCTTGGTTTCATCCTCGGCCTTGTAGATATCGGGCATATCCTCGTTATCCGTCGGGCGGTTTTTGTTGGCTTCTTCGTCCAGTACCGGTTTCTGCTGTTCATAAAATATGCGGTATTCGAGTGCGATGTTTTTCAGCTCGGCCTTGCTGATGTTTTTCAGCGTCAGGTTCAGGTCATATTTGGTGCGCTGGTCGACGGCCACAATCTGGGTGCCGCGCCCGCTGCCGCGGCCGGAGGACTGTTCGCTGTAGTCGACTTCATGGTCCTGCTTGGTGGTTTCGCCCTTTTTGCCCTTGAGGTCCAGCTGGAATTTGGTTTCGGAGAGAAAGACCTGTCCTTCATGCCATTTGCGGATATAGGTCTGGTCCTTCTCGGAGAACGCTTCGGGTTTAACGGAGATCGACTTGCCGTCTTCCCGCTGAATGGTGACCACGCCCTTCGGCTCGTTATAATCCGTGATCTGCGCCTTCAGCGTGCGCCCGTCCAGGGCGGTAAAGGTGCGCAGGTCCGCCGATGCCAGCGACGCGAGTCCAAGTAAAATTCCAAGTATGCAGCGATTTTTCATGAAGCCCTCCAATTAGGTTGTTTCCGGAAAACGAAGGGCGGCCGCATTCTATTGTATATACTTTGTCGGTATTTTACGGGTTGGCCCCGGCGTTCCGCAGAATCATCATCATCTTCTGGTCGTTTTTACTGCGGGCGCGGCGGTACGCGGTGGAGACATCGTCGTACGAGCCGAGCTGCCGCAGGTCCAGGTCGTTGAGATTCGGATTCATTCGGGCATTCACATCCGCACGCAGGGACAGCAGGAGTTTTACGGCCTCATATTTTCCGGAACTGACGGCATGCATCAGCGGGGTGGTATGGAAATTGGAGCGCGCATTCACGTTGGCTCCTTTGGAAACGAGATATTTAATCAGCTCCGTATTGCCGCTTTTGGCCGCGAAAAAGATGGGGGAGAGTTTACCCTCGGTCGGTCGGCTGCTGCCGAACACCGTCATCTGGAGTGCGCTGTAACCGGTTTCCTGCCAGACTTTTTCGCCGCGTTTTTCAACAAGGAAGCGCGCCGCCTTCAGGTTGCCCTCTTCGCAGACATCCATCAGCAGGGTCCGGCCCTCGGTGCCTTTTTCCCAGGCTTCGGACAGGTCATATTTCCACACCAGCCAGAGACCGGCATTTTCATTTTTGGCGCTGAACACCCGTTTGAGCCGGCCGATAGTCGTGCCGTCTTCCCGCGGCTCTTCATCCAGCGTGTAGTACAGATTGCTCATGATGCGCGGGGCATAATACTCGAACAGCTTCTGGTTTTCGGCGAGCGCGCCGAGGTCGATTCTGAAAATATCGAGTTCGCCCGACTCCGCCATGACAAAGTCGAAAATCGATTTGTTGCCGTGCCGCAGGGCCCAGTTGACCAGCTCGTTGTAGTCGGCCTGCGTCAGCGGTTTGCGCTTTGCCTTGAAGGCGATCACCTGTGCGGCATAGTCGGTCTCGATCATTTTCACGCTCTCTTCGGTGAGCTCGTCGAGGTGGGTTTTTGCGAGCATGGCCCAGCCGGACTCCGGCAGGGTGAGGATAAACTGCGCCTCGGCCGACGACATTTTGCCGTCCCATTCGTCCAGCCCCTGCATGCGCACGACATAGCCCGGTTTGGCGCTGTACGCTTTGCGGAAGGCGTCGCCGAAGGGCAGCGTTTCAAAGTCGACCGGGTTGATAAACCAGTTGAGGTTGATGAGGTCGATGGCGAGCTGCTCATCTTTCAGGGTGTTGAACACATAGCCGGACACTCTGCGCATGCGGCGGACAGTGTGCACATCCACATAGTTGAAGTTTTCGATTTTCGGGGTCACCGAGATCAGGAAGCGGATCTTTTCCTCATCCTTCCGGTCGAGGGCTTCATCCAGCTGAACGCCGACAAATTCGCGGTAGCGGATTTTAAACTCCGTGCGTTCCAGCGGCGGCGGCACATCGAATCCTGTTTCCATCAGGGCGGTTGCGTTGTCGGCGAAAAACCTCCGGTCATAGCTGTCCACCGCAAAGCTCATGAAAACCGGCAGCGTTTCGGGGTGGGCGGCATACACCTTGTCGCGCCATTCACGTCCGCGCTCGGTATATTCCATCAGATCCGGAAAGCGGGTGGGAATCCGGGCGCCGTGGTCGATTGCCCAGCTGAAGCCCTGGAAATTGCGGGCCTGGCGGGAGAGGTGCAGCACCTGGTCGGGGACGCCCTGGTCGGCTTCGGTGAGCGCATCGGTTTCCACGGCGTGGTTGTAGGCCTTGATCAGCCAGGACGCTTTGGTGATGCCCGAGCTTTTCGCCGCTTCTTTGCGGCAGTGTACAATCCATTTTTCCGAGGCCGCCGGATCGGCGGTATCCTCCGGCTTTTCCGCGGAGCATCCTGCCAACAGCAGGATCAGCGCGAACGGTAAAAAACGCTTCATGACCTGTTTCTCCTGAACATAAAATCGCACATGTATAGCAAACCTTCGTGTGGCTTCCAATCATTGGAAAGAAATAGTGGCTATTCGTTCAGTGCCCCGAAATCGAACAGGTGGTTCCACCGTTTATACATTTGGTTGTGCTCGAGGTGGACCGGGTTGGTGGAGAAGGTACTGGAACTCGAGCCGCGCTTGTTTCCGTTTTCATCCAGCCGCTGCACCTGGATTTTAATCATGTCGCGGGGTTCCCAATGTTCCATCTTATGTCCGCGCTTCTGCAGATATTCCTGATAGGCATCCGCGGGAATCAGCGTGGCCGAGACCACCTGGCGGTTATCATAGTCGCTGAACATGTCCTCAATGGCCGGCGTGAGCAGCTGAACATCCTCCTCGTGCAGCAGGGCGCTCAAACCCGCTACGTAGGTTGACCGGAAGGCATCGGGCAGAAGGTCGATTTCGTAGGTGCAGTTGGTGCTGCTGTCTTCCGTGCAGACGGCGTGTTCGAGCTCCCAGGCCGCCACCGCGTCGTGGGTATCGGCACACAGCTGTTTGAAGGCGGCGGTCTCGGCTTCATCGAGGCCGAGGAAATCGATCAGTTTCTGCTGGGGTTCAAAGGTGTCTTTCGAAAAGGACATCGAATAATCGCCATGCAGTCCGTTGTCGCGCAGCCAGTCATAGCGCCGGGCCTTGCGTTCCATGCGCAGGATCCTGGATCTCGCATCCTCGAGCTCGGCGGTGGTGAGGTCGAGTTCCTCGATGGCGAGCAGCAGGAGTTCCTGTTCCTTCGACCGGGCCGGGGACGGCGCGGCGCTTTCGGCCGCGGGGACGGGGACGGAGGCGGGCAGGGCCGCGGGTTCCGGGTCCGGCGAATCGGGCGGATGGATGCTGAAACCCGCCGCCAGTCCGATGATCATTCCTGTGCCCAGCCCGATACCCCACGCTTTTTTCATGATTCCCCCGATGTATAAACCCAGTGTGCGCGGTCGGCGTTTTTTCTACAAGTCTTTTGATGTTTCCAGTGGTTGGAAACGGCAGCGGTTTCAGCTAGCTTATCCCGATGTTTGACCGTACGACCATACACGCATTTATCACGGTGCTCGGAGGGGCTGTGCTGGCCTGGCTGCTGCTGGGCCTGCCGTTCACAGGCATCGACGATGCCGATATCTTCTTTGTCTATGCCCGTCATTTTGCCGAGGGGCACGGGTGGGTTTATAATATCGGCGGCGAGCGGGTGGAGGGTTTTACCTCGATGCTCTGGACGCTGATCGGTGCGGGGTGGTATTCCATTTTCCAGAGCCTGGAAACGCCCCTGTTTTTCCTGAACCTTATCCTGGGCACGATCACGGTGGCGGCCTGCCTCGAGCGTACGCACCACCGCGCGACGTACCTGCTGCTGCTCGCCGCCGCACCGGCCTGGTTTGCCTGGTGCCAGCTGACGCTGATGGAATCGGGGCTGTGGTGCCTGCTGCTCACGTTGACGGGGCTGGCCGTGGCTGACCGGCGGCACCGGACGGTGGCCGCACTGCTGCCGTTTCTGGTGCTGACCCGCCCGGAATCGATGGCGTGGGGCATCTGGCTGGTCCTGCTCGTTTTCTGTTTTGCCGAAAAAGGCCGCAGGATGAAGAGCGCGTTTCCAGTCCTTGGAAGTTTTCTGCTCAGCCTCGGGGCGCTCATTGGTTTTCGCCTGGGCTATTTTGGATGGCCGGTTCCCAACACCTATTATGCGAAAGTAACGCCGGACCTGCTGACCAACCTGATCAGCGGTTCCGGATATCTGTTCCGCTATCTGCTGAGCGGCGGCACGGTGTTTGTCCTCGCCGTCATTTTGATTCGGGTTCTGTTCGGCCGCGCGGCGGTCCGGGGCCTGTCCTTCCGGCTGGCGCTGTTTCTATTGCCGGGGTTCGGCATTCCGGTGCTGGTGGGGGGGGATCATTTTGGATCGTTTCGTTTTTTCCAGCCGCTCTGGCCGCTGCTCTGCCTGATCGGTGCGCTGGAATGGGAAAACCAGACCCGGAACCTGCGGCTGAAACCGGCGATCCGGGCGGCCGTTCTGCCGGTGCTTGCGCTGGCCGGCTGGGCTGTGTTTCCAATGGTTGGAAACATTCGGCATGAGTTCCGCATTGCGAAAGAAGGGCGCGCAAACGGCGCGGCGCTCACCCGGATGTTCGAGGACCCGGCAGCGCGGCCGACCGTGGCCGTGATTACCGCCGGCGGCAATAAATTTTCGTACGACGGGCCCGTTTATGACCTGATGGGCCTCAATTCCACCGAGATGGCGCATGCGCCCGGCGATGCCGCAAACTTTAAAAACCATACCGGTTTCAGCCGGGATGTCTTCTATCGCTGGCAGCCTGATATCCTGATCTGCGGCGATTCCGAGACGTTTGATCAATTGGTGCTGAACGGGTTGCACGAGGAATCGCGCTTTCTGGGGCTGTATCAGAAATGTACGCTGCGCCGTAACGGGGCGGAGCTGCAGGCCTGGTATCGGCGCGCATTTCTGGACGGCCTGGCGGACGGGGAAGAGTTAACAAGGTAATCATTCAAGATTCAAGACGGCTTGTCTGTGCTTGTTTAAAAAGTTATAACGGGATTTTCTATAGGAGAATTAATGATGTCAACCAACGTGGATACCTGGCTGAAGGATAAAATGATTTCGGCCGATGTTTATTCGGCAGAAGAGCTGCTGAACAGTTTTTTGAGTGAAATGGAAAACGGGCTTAACGGCGAGGGAAGCTCGCTGGCCATGATTCCGGCCTTTGTCGGTGCGGATGGTACAGTGCCGGCGGGTAAGTCCGTTGCGGTGATCGATGCCGGCGGCACCAATCTGCGCGTCTGCACCGTGAAGTTCAACGAGCAGGGCGACGCCGAGCTGGCCGGTTTCAGCAAACAGCCGATGCCCGGACGCTTCGAGGAAAAGACCAAGGCCGAGTTTTATCAGGTGCTGGTCGATGCGCTGGAACCGATGAAGGATGAATTCGAAAGCATCGGCTTCTGTTTTTCCTATCCGGCCGCCATCAAACCGAATTTTGACGGCAAGCTGCTGCACTGGACCAAAGAGATCAAGATTCCGGAACTGGTGGGCGAGCACGTGGGTGCCGGCCTGCTGGAAGCGCTCGAAGCGCGCGGCATTACGGGCAAACATGTGGTGGTGCTCAATGATACGGTCGCCTGCCTGCTGGCCGGCCTGGCCAAAGGCCAGAGTTTCCATGCGTCCTCCTATATCGGTTTTATTCTGGGCACGGGAACGAATACCGCCTATGTCGAAAAGAACAGCAACATCGGCAAGCTTATCAATTTCACCAAAGAAGGCTCCCAGGTGGTCAATGTGGAATCGGGCGGGTTTGCTGCGTTCAAGCGCGGTCCGCTGGACCTGAAGGTTGACAACGAGAGTGTGAATCCGGGCGGACACGTTTTTGAAAAACTGCTGTCCGGGGTCTACATGGGCACCATTACCCTCGAGCTGCTCAAAGCATTGTCGGCTGAGCTCGGCGTATTTTCTGAATCCGGAGCAAAAGCCATTGCGGC
>JBFJYX010000117.1:0-8420 GCA_041622415.1 Pontiella sp. | reverse complement strand
TACGGAAATAAAAACGGCACGAGTCGAGGCCAGGTTGGACAGTTCAATCGATAGTGGTAGTTGGCAAAACACGAAGATTGAGACAGGGGACTTTTTGTCTTTACTCAGAAGGGCTTAATGGTGGTTGGAAAATTTATTTCTGTTTTATTCGTTTCCCGATGTATGACATTGATGCACCTTTTAACGTTTCTTCTGTGGGCTTTCCAGTAGTGACCAAAATGACGGTATCTTCGGTTATCTTGGGTTTTGAAATAATGGTGAAATGATCAAAACCTAGGGGAGATAATGAATCTTTCAATCGTTGGATATCCTTTAACTCGATATTTTCTTGAACGTGAAAAGTTAGATAGAAGGGTGTTGTCTTATCTGACTCTAAAGTGAGTTTCCGAACTTCGGAAATGTCCTTATTTAATGATTGAAGCGTTCTGTCTTCACCTTGTGGTAGATCATAACAAATGATGTTTTCATCAAATCGTATTTTAAAGGCCATTGATACAGGGATTGCTATTACTGACGATGTCAGAAGTAGCAATAAGCTCATGATCAACAATCTTTTCATTTTTCCATTTCCAACAGTGTGTTGAATTGCATGTTGTTGCGCACTGCATATGCCGGCTCTGTTTATCCCGCTGTCAGCCCGTGCCGCGTGCTGTTTAAAACGTGTTGTGAATGATGCGATAAACTTTATGAGTATGTTGTTTAACTGTAAAGAAAATGCGCGTTGGGATGGCTTGGTATTTCGGCGCAAGTGCTGATGCACATATTGCGTGGGGCGGACCTCCCGGTCTGTCTGTGCGGTTGATCGCAGGCGGGAACGTTTGCGTCACGCTTTGAGACCCTGTGAGGCAGGCATTCCTGTCCGCCCAGGTGGAAAGGCGCAGACTGGAGAGTCTGCGTCACGTTAGGGTGCTTGCGTGGGGCGGACCTCCCGGTCTGCCCGCGGGGTTGACCGCAGACAGGAACGTTTGCGACACGCTTTGAGAACCCTGTGGGGCAGGCATTCCTGTCCGCCCAGGTAGAAAGGCGCAGACTGGAAAGTCTGCGTCACGTTAGGGTGCTTGCGTGGGGCGGACCTCCCGGTCTGCCCGCAGGGTTGACCGCAGACAGGAATGTCTGCATCACGCTTTGAGAACCCTGTGAGGCAGGCATTCCTGCCTGCCCAGGTAGAAAGGCGCAGACTGGAAAGTCTGCGTCACGTTAGGGTGCTTGCGCGGGGCGGACCTCCCGGTCTGCCTGTGCGGGTGATCGCAGGCGGGTACGGTTGCGTCACGGGCGGTGGGCGCATGGGAGCATTCTGTGGGGAATCTTTTTCCAACCCTTGGAAGGTTGGGCTATAACGTCGCGTCTATGGATCCGAAAAAATTACCCATCTATGAACTGCGCGATGAATTGTCTGAAGCGCTGAAAAACGAGAACCGCATTATCATCGAGGCGCCGACGGGGTCGGGTAAATCGACGCAGGTGCCGCAGATGGTGCTGGATGGCAGGAACGCGGGTGCCGGCGAAGTGGTGGTGCTGCAGCCGCGGCGTCTGGCGGCACGGCTGCTGGCGAAACGCGTGGCGTTCGAGCGCGGGGAACCGCTGGGCGGCGAGGTGGGCTATCAGGTGCGGATGGAGTCGGCGGTATCGTCGCGGACGCAGATCCGCTATGTGACGGAGGGCATTCTGCTGCGGCAGTTTTTGTCCGACCCGCAGCTGCGGGGCGTTTCGACGATTGTCTTTGATGAATTTCATGAGCGGCATATCTATGGCGACATTACGCTGGCGCGCGCGCTGCGCCTGCAGGAGACGCGGCCCGACCTGAACATCATTGTAATGTCGGCGACGCTGAATGCCGGGCCGTTGCGCGAATACCTGGCGCCGTGCACCGAGCTGAAGAGCGAGGGCCGGATGTATCCGGTGGAGATTTCGTATGCGCGCAAACGCATCGATTTCAAGCATCCCCGGGTTTGGGATGCGGCGGCGGATGCGTTTGAAAGCGCGATTGAATCGGGGGCCGAGGGCGATGTGCTGGTGTTTATGCCGGGGGCCTATGAAATTTCGCGGACGGTGGAGGCGATTCGGTCGAAGCGCTGCGCGCGCGGGTTTGCGGTGATGCCGCTGCACGGCGAGCTGCCGCCGGCGCAGCAGGATGCGGCGGTGGGCGACTGTGCGCAGCGTAAGTGTATTGTTTCGACCAACGTGGCGGAGACGTCGATCACGATTGACGGGGTCCGGATTGTGATTGATTCGGGGCTGGCGCGCGTGGCGCGGTTTGATCCGAACCGGGGGATTGATACGCTGCTGATTGAGCGGATCAGCCGGGCGTCGGCGGACCAGCGGACGGGGCGGGCGGGCCGTACGGCGCCGGGCACGTGCCATCGGCTGTGGACGGAGCAGGAGCATGCGGCGCGGCCGATGCAGGAGCTGCCGGAAATCCTGCGGCACGATTTGAGTGAAGTGGTGCTGACGCTGAAGGCGGGCGGCATTGAGGATATTGAAACCTTCCAATGGCTGGAACATCCCGACCCGAAATCGCTGGCGCGCACCCTGACGCTGCTGACGGATCTGGGCGCGCTGGATCATGCGGGCAGGCTGACGGGCATTGGTAAAAAGATGGTGTCGTTTCCGATGCATCCGCGTTATGCCCGTATGCTGCTGGCGGGCGGGGAATACCACTGTGTGCGGCAGGCGTGCCTGATTGCGGCGCTGACGCAGGGGCGGTCGATCCTGCAGCGGGGCAAGGGCGCCCCGACGCGCGGGCAGCGCGATGACCTGCTGGGCGAGGATGATGTTTCGGATTTTAAGCGGCTGATGCGCGCGTGGAGTTTTGCGGATCAGAACGGCTACCGGGTCGACGCCTGCCGTAAGCTGGGGATTCATGCGGGCGCGGCGCGGCAGGTGATGCCGCTGTATGAGCGGTTCATGAAAACGGCGGAACGCGAGGGGCTGGAAATTAATGCCCGCGCCCCGGTCGATGCGGATTTGCAGAAGTGCATCCTTCTGGCGTTTTCGGACCAGGTGGCGAAGCGGCGGGATAAGGGCACGCTGCATTGCGCGGTGGTGCATGGCCGCTCCGGCGACCTGGACCGCGAGTCGGTGGTGCGCGATGCCGAGCTGATTGTGGCGGCGGAGATTACGGAGATTGAGGGGCGCGACCTGAATGTGAAGCTGAACCTCTGCACCGCCGTTGAGGAGGCGTGGCTGGAGGAGCTGTTTCCGGAGGATCTCGAGGAGATTACCGAAGCGGTGTATGACCCGAAATCGAAGCGCGTTTTTTCCAAACACTGGAAGTCGTTCCGCGGCCTGGAGCTGCGGTCGAATATGAGCCCGGAGGTGGATCCGGACCAGGCGGCGGAGATGATTGCCGAAGAGGTGATGGCCGGGCGGCTGGAACTGTATAAATGGGATGACCAGGTGGAGAAGTGGATCGCGCGGGTGAACTGCCTGGCGGAGGGCTGCCCGGATTACGGCATTCCGAAGATTGATGAAGAGGCGCGGCGGGCGATGATTCAGGAGATCTGCCTGGGGGCGGTGTGTAAGAAAGACCTGAAAACGCGGTCGGTCTGGAAAACGGTGAAGTCGTGGCTGAATCCGGCGCAGCTGGAGCTGATCGATAAGCAGGCGCCGGAGCGGATTAAACTGCCGAGCGGGCTGAATGCGAAGGTGCGCTATGAAGAGGGGCAGCCGCCGGTGCTGGCGGCGACGATCCAGAAGTTATACGGGCTGCAGGAGGTGCCGAAGATCGGCTTCGGCCGGATTCCGGTGATGGTGGAGGCGCTGGCCCCGAACCAGCGGCCGCAGCAGAAGACGCAGGATATGCAGTCGTTCTGGGAAAACTCCTATCCGCTGATCAAAAAGGAACTTAAAGGGCGCTACCCGAAACATGAATGGCGATGAGGTCGCCCCCGGCGGCTTTCGCCGGGTGCGGACGGGGTTTCAAGGGGTTGGCTTTTTTTGACCGGGCGGTATAACGTGTCCTGTGCTGAAAAGGAGCTTCAACATGCATCGGATGAATCGAAGACGTCTATTGGCCGCCGGAACCGCCGGCACGGCATTCACCATTCTGCCCTCGTCGGTCCTGGCGCAGGCCGCGAAGAAAAAGTCGAAGTTTCCGGAGGTGGAGCAGCTGCCGCCGAGCGAGCGGCTGAACCTGGGGTTTGTCGGCATCGGGGGGCGCGGCCAGGCGAATATCCGGGGCTGCATGAAACACAATATCTATGCGCTGTGCGATGTGGATACGCAGCGCGGGGCCGCCGCGCTGGCGCATTTTGACCGGGCGAAGGTTTTTGATGACTGGCGGGTGATGCTCGAGCGGGTGGGCGAGCAGCTTGACGGGGTGGTGGTTTCGACGCCGGACCATAACCATGCGGTGATCACGATGGCGGCGATGCAGCTGGGCAAAGCGGTGTATACCGAGAAACCACTGACCCGTACGATTTCCGAGGCCCGCCTGCTGGCGGACTATGCCAGGCAAAACCGGATCGTGACGCAGATGGGCAATCAGGGGCATTCCAATGCCCAGGCGCGCATGGCGGTGGAGTGGATTCGCGCGGGCATGCTCGGCGATGTACACGAGGTGCACTGCTGGACGAATCGACCGGTCTGGCCGCAGGGCATCGTGCGGCCGCCCGCCGAACCTGTGCCGTCGACGATGAACTGGGACGTCTGGCTCGGCCCGGCCCCGGATGCGCCCTACAGTTCAAAGATTGCCCCGTTTAACTGGCGCGGATTCTGGGACTATGGCGCGGGCGCGCTGGGGGATATGGCGGCGCACATTATCGACCACCCGGTCTGGGCGCTGGAGCTGGGGCCGCCGGAACGCGTGGCGGTGGAGTTTGAGCGGAGTGATCCGGCCAGTGCAAAAGATACGTTCCCGGTTTCGACGGTGGTGACCTACCGCTTTGCCGCGCGCGGGAATAAACCGCCGGTGACGCTGAAGTGGTTCGACGGTGAAAACCTTCCGCCCCGGCCGGCCGGCATGGAGGAGGAGCGCACGCTGACCAAAAGCGGGACCATCTATCTGGGCGACCGCTACCACATGGTGCAGGACTGCTACGGCGCCTCGCCGCGCATTTTTCCGGAAACGGACATGCAGGAAGCGGCCCCGCAACTCAAGCAGGTTGCCAAAACCCTGCCGCGGGTGAGCAGCCATTATGACGAGTGGCTTGCGGCGGTGAAGGCGGATGATCCCTCGATGGCGCTGTCGAATTTTTCCACGGCGGGGCCGCTGACGGAGCTGATGCTGCTGGGCTGCGTGGCGACGCGCGTCGGGCCGGGCACCGTCCTGACGTGGAATCCGGAAACGATGACCACCGGAAACCGGGAGGCCGACCGGCTGGTGCGGCATGAATACCGCCGGGGCTGGCGTCTTTAGCTTTTCCAATGGTTGGAAAAGCCGCGGGTTTGTGTCAGTTTTTTCTATTCAACCAACAGGAGAGAGCGATGCCGAAGAAGACGGTTACTATTGAATCCAGACTGAACGAAAAATTCGTTATCGAAAGCGATATCCGCGGACATAAAGTGGTGATCGACCAGCCGGCGAACGGGGGCGGCACCGATACGGGAGTCACGCCGCTTGAGCTGGTCTTTGCCTCGCTCGGGGGATGTATCGGTACGATCGGCCGCATCGTGGCGATGCAGAAACGAATCGCGCTGCGCGGCATGAGCATCAAGGTGGAAGGCGAGCTCGATACCGACGGCCTGCTGGGAAAACCGATCGACGGCCGTATCGGGTTTGAAGGCATCACGATTACCGTGGATGTCGATGCCGATATGAGCGACGAGGAAAAAGACGCCTTCCTGCATGAGGTGGACCGCCGCTGCCCGGTTTCTGAAAACCTGCTGAATGCCACGCCGGTTCAGATCCAGCGCGCATAGCGCATCTTCCATACCCTGGAAAAGCCGCCCGCCGGGCGGCTTTTCGTGTTTTACACGGCGTTTAAAATTGTGACAAAATCACTCGTTTTAACGGAGAGAGAAGCGATGACGATTAAGGATTGTCTGAACCGGACGGCCACCGAAAAGCCGGAGGCGGTCGCCCTGAAATTTAAAGAGAACGGGTCATGGAAAACCCGTTCGTTCAAGGAGCTCAGGGAACGCGCCTGGCATGCGGCGGAAATCCTGGCGGAGCTGGGCATTCAGGAGGGCGACCGCGTGGCGATTTACCGCGAAAATTCGCCGGAGTGGTTTGAGCTGTACCACGGGATTGTGGGCATCGGGGCCGTGGCGGTGCCGGTGGATGCCAAGCTGCGCGAGAGCGAAGTGCGGCATATTTTCCGCGATTGCGGCGTGACGGCGGTTTTTGCCTCGTGCCGTATGGCCGAAGCGCTGGTCGACATGACGGAACGGATTGCCAGCCTGCGTCACGTGATCATGCTGGACTGCACCGGAAAACATGCGCAGCTGTGCGATAAGCTGGACTGCAAGCATTACGAACCGCTGTTTGAATCGGTCAGCGAAAAGGCGATGGCGGAAGGGCGGGCCTTTGACCGCATGGGTCCGGCGGCATCTTCGCCGGCGTCGTTTATCTATACCTCCGGCACCACCGGCCGCCAGAAAGGGGCGGTGCTGACCCACCATAACTTTATGTCGAACGTCGACAGCATCCTGAAGGCGATCCCGTTTGACCACACCGATAATGTGGTGCTGATTCTGCCGCTGCACCATTCGTTTGCGTTCACCACCACCGTGCTGGTTCCGGTCTATATGGGCTGCCAGGTGACGATTGTGGAAAACCTGAAAACGATCAAAGCCAACATGGCCGAGACCGCGCCGACGATTATGCTGGCCGTGCCGCTGCTGCTCGAAAAAATGCTGGCGCGTGTGATGGAGAATGTGAACGCCAATAAGATGGCGAAGTTTATGTTCCATGCGGGCCTGGCCAAAGTCGTCGGCAAAAAAGTGAAGGACGGGCTCGGCGGTAAACTGCGGCTGGTGGTTTCGGGCGGCGCGCCGATCAGTCCGGTCACGCTGGAAACCTGGGCGAAGCTGGGCTTCTGCATTATCGAGGGCTACGGCATCACCGAAACCGCCCCGGTGCTTTCGGTGAATCCGCCGAATGCGCCCAAGGTGGGCACCGTGGGCCTGCCGCTGGCCGATGTGGAGATCCGGATCGACCGGCCCAATGCCGAGGGCATCGGCGAAATCTGCGCCCGCGGCGAGAATGTGATGCAGGGCTATTGGAACAATCCCGAGGAGACCGACAAGGTGCTCGTCGACGGGTGGTACCATACCGGCGACCTCGGCCGTTTTGATGCGGACGGTTACCTGGTGATCAGCGGGCGTAAGAAGAGCCTGATCGTGAACCGCGAGGGCAAGAATATCTATCCCGAAGAAGTGGAGCGGCAGGTGATGAAAAGCCGGCTGGTGCTGGAGTGCCTGGCGCTGGGCTATTGCGAGCCGAATGAAACCGGCGAGCGCGTGGGCCTGATTGTGGTTCCGAACCAGGAAGTGATGGACGAGATCCAGACCAAAAACGGTACCAGTCTTGCGGACGAACAGATTGAGGAACGGGTGCGCGAGGATGTCCGCGAACAGCTTAAGAAGCTGTCGGACTATAAGCGGCCGCGCAAAATCGAGGTTCGCTTTGAGGAATTTGAAAAAACAACAACGCAGAAAATCAAACGCTACCTCTATGCGATTGATACTGCGGGCAACTGACAGGAGAGAAAGAAATGAGATCAGTTTCACGGGCGGGACTTACCCTGTTCACCTGCATCGCAGGAACCGCGCTGGGGGCGGGGTTCCAGCTGTATACGGAAGGATCGGCCGAAGCGCTGGGCCAGGCCGGGGCCATCAGCGGCCGGACCAATATGACCTCGCAGGCGTGGTATAACCCGTCGGCGCTGGCGGGCGCGGACCGGCCGCAGATTATGGTCGGCAGCGCGTTTGCTTCCATTCACACGGATTATAATGAGCCGGGCACCGGCAACGATGCGACGATGTCCGACGACTGGCGGGTCATTCCGCATCTGTATTATGTGCAGCCCCTTGCCGAGGACTGGACGGGCACGGTTTCGATCAATGCCCCGTACGGCCTGGTTACGGAGTGGAGCGCCGGCTGGTCGGGCGCGGCGCTGGCGACCTATTCTGAGCTTCGCGCGATTTACATCACGCCGTCCGTGGCGTGGCAGGCGTTTGATATGCTGGCGGTTTCCGCGGGCCTTAATATTGTGGATGCTGAGGCGGACCTGCAGCGCACCGGGTCGGTGGTGCAAGGCGACGACATGAGCTATGGCGGAACGGTTTCCGCACATCTCCAGCCGTTGGACGACTGGGGTTTCGGATTCCGCTATCAGTCGAGCGTTAAGCTGGATATCTCCGGCAGCGCCAACGGCACCATCCCGGCTTCGGCGGAGCTGGAACTGCCTTCTTCGATCAATGTCGGCGTGGCCAACACCACGTTTGAGAATCTGTCGCTGGGCCTGGACCTGGTCTGG
>JBFJYX010000116.1:0-8427 GCA_041622415.1 Pontiella sp. | reverse complement strand
TTACAGATAACATCGCGCATGACGCCGCCAGCGACTCCGGTCATGACCCCCATGATCACGGCGGTACTCAGTGGCACGTTGTGCTGCAAGGCCACTTCGGTGCCGATCACGGTGAACACGGCCAAGCCAAAGGCATCGGCGATCAACAGGCCCTTCTCGTGGATCGGCTGGGTGAGGCGTACCCACACCACGGTGCTCACGGCCGCCAGGGAGGCGATGATGATATAGGTGTCGTCACGTATCCAGCTGACCGGGTGATTGGCGAGGATCACATCGCGCAAGGTCCCACCGCCCAGCGCGGTGATGACGGCAATCACCAGCACGCCGAACAGATCCATGGATTTGCGCCCAGCCATCAAGGCGCCGGTGATGGCGAATACGGCGACGCCGAACAGGTCGGCCAGGTAGAAAAGTTGTGGCATGGCGTTTTCAGGTGGTCACGGGAGCGCGCATGGTAACAAACTCCTCGGCAGCCGTTGGGTGCACGCCAATAGTGTCGTCGAAGATCTGCTTGGTCGCTCCTGCTTTCAATGCCACGGCCAGGCCCTGGACGATTTCGCCGGCCTCCGGCCCGACCATGTGACAACCCAGGACGCGGTCGCTGTCGGCATCGACCACCAGCTTCATCAGGGTACGTTCCTGGCATTCGCTGAGCGTCAGTTTCATCGGCCGGAAGCGGCTTTCGTAGACAGCCACCCTGTAGCCCTGTGCCCTCGCCTGCTCTTCACTAAGGCCGACGGTGCCGATATTCGGCAGGCTGAAGACGGCAGTCGGGATCGTCTGGTAGTCGACCTGGCGATATTCCTCTGGCTTGAACAGTCGACGTGCCACCGCCATGCCCTCGGCCAGGGCCACCGGGGTCAATTGCACCCGGCCGATCACATCGCCCAGCGCCAGAATAGAGGGTGCGGTCGTCTGGTACTGTTCATCGACCTTGATATAACCGCGCTCATCGAGTTCGACAGAGGTGTTCTCCAGGCCCAGGTTATCCAGCATTGGCCGGCGGCCGGTGGCATACTCTGTGCGGTAGAGGCGGCGGGAAAATATGACGATGCCGGAAAAACCGAAAACCACCATCTGCAGTTATTGTTCGATCGGATGCGCCCTGGATGTCCACGACGCGGACGGGGTGTCCGGCATTCGCGGCAAGGCGGATTATCCGGTGAATGAAGGCCGCGCCTGCGATAAGGGGTTCAACCTGATTGAGCCGTTTGATTCCGACGAGCGCGGCACGATCCCGCTGGTCAAAACCGAGGAGGGCATGGAGCCTCTGCAATGGCTCGATGCCGCGTGGCTCTTCACGCAACGGATGAAGGATATCATGCGCGAGTGGGGGCCTGAGAGCGTCGCCTTTCTCAGCACCGGGCAGATTACCACCGAAGAGATGGCCCTGCTCGGTGCGTTGGCCAAATTCGGCATGGGCATGGTGCACGGCGACGGCAATACGCGGCAGTGCATGGCCTCCTCGACGGTCGCCTATAAACAGGCCTTTGGATTTGATGCGCCGCCGTATGCCTGCACGGACCTGGAGGAATCGGACACCCTCATTTTTATCGGAGCCAATCCCGTGGTGGCCCATCCGATTATGTGGCACCGCGTCCGGGCAAACCGGAAAAACCCGAAGGTCGTGGTCATTGATCCGCGCAAGACCAAAACGGCCCAGGCGGCGACCCACCATTATGCCGTCAAACCCAAGACCGACCTGGCCCTGCTCTATGCCATTGCAAATCTGCTGATCGAGAAGGACTGGATCGATCACGACTTTATCGAACAGCATACGGAAGGCTTTCGCGCTTTCCGGGCGCACGCCGCCGAATATCCGCTGAAACTCACGGCCGCGGAGTGCGGCCTGAAGGTGGAGGAACTCGAAGAACTGGCGCGGCTGATTCATGAAGGCCGGGCGGTTTCCTTCTGGTGGACCATGGGCGTCAACCAGAGCCATCAGGGGGTGAAGACGTCGGAGGCCATCATCAACCTGGCGCTGCTGACCGGCAATATCGGCCGCCCCGGCACGGGGGCCAACTCCATTACCGGCCAGTGCAACGCCATGGGTTCGCGCCTTTTTGCCAATACCACCAACCTGCTCGGCGGCCATGATTTCACCGATAAAAAGCAGCGCCGCAAAGTGGCGGCCATTCTGAACATCGGCCAAAACCGGATTCCGGACCGGGCAAGCAAACCCTACCACGAAATTCTCGAAGAGGTCCGCGCGGGGAATATCAAGGGCCTCTGGATCGTCGGGACCAATCCGGCGCATACGTGGATCGATCAGGAGGGGTTTGACGACGTCGTGGATAAACTCGAATTTCTCTGCGTGCAGGATATCTATCCGAACACGGCCACCGCCCGGCTGGCCGACCTCTACCTCCCGGCCGCGGCATCCAGCGAGAAGGAGGGCACCTTTATTAATTCCGAGCGCCGCTTCGGGCATCTGCAGAAAATCAAGGACCCGCCGGGCCAGGCGCTGCCCGACTTTGAAATTTTCCGGCTGATCGGCGAGACCTGGGGCTGCGGCCGTTGGATCGAGCGCTGGAATACGCCCGAGGCCGTCTTTCGCGAACTGCGCAAGGTTTCCGCCGGCCAGCCGTGCGACTTTACCGGTATCAAAGGCTATGCCCACCTCGATGAAGCGGGCGGCATCCAGTGGCCGTTTCCGGCGGGGCAGGAGCTGGAACACAACCATCGCCGCATGTTTGAAGACCTGCAGTTTTTCCATAAAGACGGCAAGGCCCGGTTTGTTTTTACCGAACCCGCCGCGCCGCCCGAACAGTGCTCGGACGAATTTCCGTTCTGGCTGATTACCGGCCGCGGCAGCGTGGCCCAGTGGCATACGATGAGCCGGACCGGCAAAGTGGAAAAGCTGCGGAAAATGTCGCCGGACAGGCTCTACGTCGAAATCAACCCCGACGATGCCCGCGCGCTTGGGATTGCGCCGGGCGATTCCGTCGCGGTCCGCTCCCGCTGCGGCGAGATCACCGCGGTGGCCGAGCTGGAGGAGGGCATTGCCCCGCACCATGTCTTTTTGCCGATGCACTATGAGGAGACGAATCGGTTGACTTTTCCCGTTTTTGATCCAGAGTCCCACCAGCCCGCCTACAAGAGCGGCGCTGTTGCACTGAAGAAGCTATGACCGATCAGAAAAACCATGCCCACCCCGTCGATCAACTCGGCCGGCCGATGCGCGATCTGCGGCTGTCGGTGATCGACCGCTGTAATTTCCGCTGCACCTACTGCATGCCCGCCGAAGAGGTCGGCGCGGATTTTCCATGGCTTGGAAAAAACGAGCGGCTGTCGTTCGACGAAATGATCCGGCTGGTGACGCAGTTTTCCAAACTCGGGGTCGAGAAAATACGGCTGACCGGCGGCGAGCCGCTGCTGCGCAAAAACCTGGCCGACCTCGTTAAAAGGCTGAACGACGTGCCGGGTATTCGCGACATTGCCATGACCACCAACGGGATTCTGCTGTCGCGCCATGCGCGGGAGCTGCGCGCGGCCGGGCTCGACCGCGTCACCGTCAGCCTCGATGCGCTGAGCAAATCGAAATTCCGCGAAATGAACGGCGGGTTCGACTGCCCGAACCAGGTGCTCGAAGGTATCTATGCCGCCAAAGACGCCGGCTTTGAGCATATCAAAGTGAACACCGTCGTCCGCCGCGACATGAACCTGGGCGAAATTGTTCCGATCATCGAAGAGTTCCGCGGGACGCGAATTGTGGTGCGGTTTATCGAATATATGGATGTCGGGAACGTCAACCACTGGGAGCGGGACCAGGTCGTGCCGACCGCCGAGCTGATCCAGTATATTTCCAACCATTGGAAAATCGAGCCGGTGGCCAAACACTATGCCGGCGAAGTGGCCGACCGCTATAAATTTTCGGACGGCGGCGGCGAGATCGGGTTTGTCTCCTCCATCAGCCAGCCCTTCTGCCGACCGTGCAACCGCAGCCGCCTTTCGGCCGACGGAAAACTTTACACCTGTCTCTTTGCGACTGAAGGAACCGACCTGCGTTCGCTGCTGCGCGACGGGTCGTCCGACGGCGATCTGCACGAGCGGATCCGGCAGGTCTGGTGCGACCGCAACGACCAGTACAGCCAGACCCGCTGGGGCGGTAAAACGAAGAAAGAACAGAAACACAAAATCGAAATGTTTTACATCGGCGGATAGTGATCTCACGCAAAGGCGCGAAGCGAACGAGCGTGATAAATAAGAAGGTAGTAAGTGAAAATCAACGTTAACTATTATGCCATGTTCCGCGAAGCGGCGGGCCGCAGTTCGGAAAGCATCGAAACCGATTCGCCCGATGCCGTGCAGCTCTTTGATGCCCTGAAATCCAGATATGATTTTTCCCTGTGCCGCTCGCATGTCCGCCTGGCCGTCAACGATGCGTTTGTTGACTGGGAAACGCCGCTCAACGACGGCGACTCCATCGTCTTCATTCCGCCCGTCGCCGGTGGATAAAAAGAAAACCACTGAGGCCCGGAGTACACGAAGCCTGGCGTTCTTCGTGTCTTGAGCGCAGCGGGTGGTTTAAAAAGTGAATGTGTATGTTTAAATTATCATCAGAACCGCTGGATGCCGAACAGCTGAAAACGCATGCCGAAAACCCGGCCTGCGGGGCGCTGGTTACGTTCGAGGGCTGGGTGCGGAATCATAACGAAGGGCACGATGTCACCTCGCTGGAGTACGAGGCCTATGCATCGCTTGCGCTGGCGGAAGGTGAACGGATTCTCGAAGAGGCCAAAGAAAAGTTCGGCCTGAAACAGGCGGTCTGCGTGCACCGGGTCGGGCATCTGCAGATCGGCGAAATCGCCGTCTGGGTCGGAACGGCCACGCCGCACCGCGACGCGGCCTATAAAGCCAACCGCTATATTATCGACGAAATTAAAGTGCGGGTTCCGATCTGGAAAAAAGAGCACTACGTCACCGGCGACTCCGGCTGGGTCAACTGCGAAGAGTGCGCCAAGCACGGCCATAAACCGCAGATGGATTACAGCCGCCAGACCGTACTTCCAATGATTGGAAACGCGGGGCAGGAAAAACTGGCGCAAAGCAAGGTGCTCGTCGTGGGCGCCGGCGGGCTGGGCTGCCCGGTGCTGGCCTATCTGGCCGGCGCGGGCATCGGTAAACTCGGCCTCGTTGAACACGACCGGCTCGAAGCGAGCAACCTGCACCGCCAGTTCCTCTATACGCCCGACGGCCTCGGCGAAAAGAAAGCCGAACAGGCCGGGGCGTGGCTCGAGGCCTATAACCCGTCGATTGAAATTGAGGTGCATCCCGCACGTTTCCAGACCCTGGAAATAGAGCAGGTCAAAGGCTATGACCTCATCGTGGAATGCACCGACTGCCTGGACACCAAACTGCTGGTCAACCGCATGGCCTTGAAGGCCGGCGTTCCCGCCGTCTTTGCGAGCATCTATCAGTTCGAGGGTCAGGTGCAGGTGGTCACTCCGGATTCATCGTGCCTCGAATGCCTGTACGAGGGCGGGGCACCGAACGAAGTGCCCAGCTGTGCTGTGGCCGGTGTGCTCGGGGCCGTGCCCGGTGTACTCGGTTCCATCCAGGCGCTGGAAGCCGTCAAACAGCTGCTGCAGCTGGACGGCCGGCTCGATCATGAACTGCTGATTGTAAACCTCGCCGACTATTCCATGCGCAAACTTAAACTGCCGCGCCGGGCCGACTGCCCGGCGCATGATACGGAGGCCCCGATGCCCGAAGCGATTGACGTTACCCTTGATGAAATCAACCTGGCCGATTTTGAAGTCATTGATATCCGCGAACCCGATGAAGTGGCGAAGGAGCCGCTGCCCTGTGAGCATCAGCATATTCCGATGAATGACCTGATCGGGAATCCGTCGGTCATCGAAAAAGACAAAGCCTACCTGCTCGTCTGTGCCGCCGGCGTCCGCACCAACTATACCGCCAACGCGTTCCGCGCGGCGGGATATGAAAAGGTCTATTCGCTGGTCGGCGGGAACCGGGTGTTCAAGTAGACGGAGCTTCCAGCTCCGTTATGCACGATCAGGCCGACGAAGCCGGAAGCATCGTCTACATGGACGCATGGTCGCCGCCGCCGATCATCTTCAGCGCGTGTTCCAGAGAGCGGAGGATTTCCTCCATATATTCGCGCACGGCTTTGACGCTGCCGGGCAGGGTGTAGATCAGTGTGGTGCCGATGACGCCGGCGACGGAGCGGCTGAGCAGGGCGGACGGCAGGCGGGCAGCATGTTTCGTTCGGATGTATTCCATGATGCCGGGAATCTCTTTATCCAGCATCGGATTGACCACCTCGGGCGTAATGTCGCGCGGGCCGATTCCGGTGCCGCCGGTGGTGATGATGACGTCAAATTCGCCGGTGCGCTGAACCTGTGCTTTCAGGGCATCCGGTTCATCGCCGATCAGGACGCGTTCGACTTCCAATGGTTGGAAGGCGGCGCGGAGCTGCTGTTCGATTTCCGGCCCGCTGAGGTCTTCGTATTCCCCGCGCGCGGCGCGGTCGGACAGGGTGATGATTAAAGTTTTCATGATGGTGTAGGTGGTTCCGCCTTCAGGCGGTTGGGGTGAATGGGCCGCCTAAAGGCGGAACTACGAACTTTTTCATTCCTTCGTTTTGTTGAGCAGTTTAATGGCCCCGATTTCCATGGCTTGGTCGACGGCTTTGCACATGTCATAGATGGTCAGCAGGGCCTGCGCAACGCCGGAGAGGGCTTCCATTTCAACGCCGGTCTGGCCGGTGCAGACGACGGTGCCGGTCACGCGGATGCCGTCCGCTTCGGGCGTGGCTTTAATATCCACTTTGGACAGCAGGAGCGTGTGGCACAGGGGAATCATTTCGCCGGTTTTTTTTGCGGCATGGATTCCGGCGAGCTCCGCCGTCAGCAGGACGTTGCCTTTTTTCATCCGGTTGTCGCTGATCAGTTCCAGGGTTTCCGGCTGCAGGGCAATAAAGCCCTCGGCGACGGCGGTGCGTTTCTGCTGCGGCTTATGGCTGACATCAACCATCGACGGCCGGTTATCGCTTCCGATGTGTGAAAGTTTCTTTTCCATAACGTCCTTTTCAATATCTAAAACATCGCGCAAAGGCGCTGAGTCGCAACGTTCAGGGCTTTTGATTTCTTAGCGCCTTAGCGTCTTTGCGTGAGATAAAATTATAATTGCCAGAAGTCGACCATGCTTCCTTCTTCAAGTTCGGTGGCATCGATCGGGAAAGTGATCCATCCGTCGGCGCGGGCAATGGCGTGGATGTGCGCGGAGCCGTGGTATTCCAATTTTTCGACCGTTCCGGCATCCGTAAAATGCCCCGGCACAAAGGCCAGGCGCGCGCCCTTTTTCCGTTTCATGGTTTTGCCGAGCCTGAGCCGCACCACCGGTGCGCGGAAGTCGTGACCCATGGAGCGGTAGAGGAACGGCTTCACAATCGTTTCAAAGGTCATGAAGGTGGACACCGGATTGCCCGGCATGCCGAAGCAGACCTTGTCGCCGCGAACCGCAAAGGCCAGCGGTTTTCCCGGCTGGATCGCGACCTTGTTAAACGCATGTTCAAAGCCGGCCTGCTCGAGCAGGTTCGGCACAAAGTCAAAATCCCCGGCGGAACTTCCGCCGCAGATCAGCACCACGTCGTTTTCATCGACCGCAGTATGGATGGCTTCGGCAATTTTGACCTCATCGTCTTCGACAATGCCGTAGAAGGTCGGGCGGCATCCGGCGTCGGCCACCTGAGCGAGCAGCTGATGGCCGCTGGTTTCGCGGATGGCGGCTCCAGACACCGGTTCGCCCGGCGGCACCAGCTCCGAGCCGGTGGAGAGGATTCCAACGGTTGGAACTTTGGCCACTACGGGTGCGGTGCATCCGGCGGCGGCCAAAACGGCAATATGGCCGGGCCCGATCCGTTCGCCGGATTTGAGCACTACGTCGCCCGTTTTAACGTCTTCGCCTTTATAGCAAATGTTGTCGGTGGTTTTATCGCCGGTAAACCGCACGGAGTTGTCTTCCAGAATCTGCGACTGCTCCACCATGAAAACGCAGTCAGCGCCTTCGGGCACAATGGCACCGGTCATAATGCGCGCGCAGCGGCCTTCGTTGATGACGCTTGCGGGCACCGCGCCGGCGGCAATGGTTTCGAGGCAGTGCAGCGGGCCGGGCAGGTCGGTGCGGCGGCAGGCATAGCCGTCCATGGCCGACTTGTTGAACGGCGGCATATCGTGATCCGATGTGACCGCCTGCATCAGGATACGGCCGTTCGCCTGCGTGAGGGGAACGGTTTCGGTCTGCGGGGAAGGGGAGTTGGCCAGTACGGTTTCAATCGCTTCTTCAAAGGTGATCATTCAAAGGTCTTTCTGTAGCGTTCAACATCATCGCGGGTGTTGAGGTTATGATACCAGTCGTCCGAAATTTCAATGTACATTACGTTAAGTTTATCCAGCAGCGCAT
>JBFJYX010000115.1:0-8430 GCA_041622415.1 Pontiella sp. | reverse complement strand
GGACCGTGGCCTGGCGCTATGTCGACGTCGATTACCGAACCCGCGCGGAGCCGGAAGATATTATTGAGGCTCTGCGGACGCTGTCCTGAGGACACGTTATCATTCGATAAAATTTCCGGCCGTCCGCGGACGCACGGCATCACGGCCGCTGCATGCAAAGGCGGAGGGTGACGAGGATGCCGGCGGCGGCGCAGCACGCCGCGGCGAGAAAGACGGAGGCGTAGCCGTGCGAGGTGGCGAGCATGCCGGCGAGCGGGCTGGTGGCGGCATAGGCGATGTCCAGGAAGGCGGCGTAGCCTCCGATGGCGGTGCCGCGCATCTGCGGCGGTACGAGTTTGACCACTTCGACTCCCATGGCGGGAAAAATCAGCGAGCAGCCTCCGCCGGCCAATGCGGCCCCGATCCAGGCGGCTTCGCTGCTGCCGGATTTCCAGAGCAGGAGCAGGCCGGTCATCTGAACCAGCAGTGAAACAAGGGTAATCCGGATGCCGCCGAGCTTATCCGGCAGATGTCCGCCCACCATGCGAAGCAGTACAAAAGCTGCGCCGAAAAAGGTCAGCGCCAGTCCGGCATGGTTCCACTGGTTTGCATGAAAGAAGAGTGAGATGAAGGCGCCAATGACGGCGAAACCGACGCCCTGCAGCGCCAGAACCAGTCCGGGTCGCCATATTTTACCGATGACTTTTTTCAGCGGAAGCCGGGTGCCGGGGAGGGGGGCGACGGTCGGAACGCGGCGGTTGATCAGCCAGGCGAGTATCGGCAGCAGCAGGGTGGAGAGACCTAATGAAGCAAAGCCCCAGTGCTGGTTGAACAGCAGGCCGAGCGGTGCGCCGGCGGCCAGGGAGCCGAAAATGGCCATCCCGACCCACGACATGACTTTGCCGGACTGCCCGGGGCCGGCCAATCCGAATCCCCAGGCGAGCGTGCCGGTGAGCAGCTGGCTTTCGCCGAAGCCGAGTATGATCCGGCCGATCAGCAGGGCCGCAAATTTCCAGCTTACGGCCATCGGCAGCAGGGCTGCGGCGAGATAGGCGATTCCGGCCAGCGAGCAGGCTGCGAGCCCCTGCATCGTGGAGCGTCGGGCGCCGTAGCGGTCGGCCAGTCCACCGGCATAGCTGCGAGTCAAGACGGTGGCCAGAAACTGAATACCAACCGCAACTCCGACCATCGTATTGCTGAGCCCGAGCTCATTGTGCACAAACAGCGGAATCACCGGAAGCGGCAGGCCGACGGTGAGATAGGTGATGAAAACCGCGATGGTGAGTGACCGCAGGGGCTGATCCGCCGCTTGTTTTTCTGGAGTCGACATAGGCTGTGTATTTCAAGGTGAAAAAAGATCTTCTGCTCGGGGGCACGGTGAAAGATCCGGATGAACATAGGTTCAGCTCGAAAGATGTCAAGACGTGTGCGGTCTGTTCCGGCTTCCGTTTTGCGCGGACATGGCATTTTTGAATGGTTTTGCGTCTGGTGCTGATCCGGACAGAGGGGGGCCGGCGTTTAATACTCCGGATTAAAGATTGAACGTCGGTCGGCTGCCGGCGCTCCATAGGCGTTATTAACAAGGAGCATTGCATGAAAATATTAAAAACTGCCGGAGCCCTGTTTGCTGTCAGCACGCTGCTGGTTTCCTGCGCGAAGCAATCAGGAGTACAGGACATGACCAGCGAACATCCCGAAACCAGCCTGAAGGCCCAGCTCGACAGCCGGAAGGAAGCGTTCGGTGCAAAAGCCCCGGCCGACGTGAAAAAGATCTATGCCGAGGGCCTTCAGGCGGTCGTGGACAGCGGCATTGTGCAGCAGGCTAAACAGCTGGGCGATACGGCTCCCGATTTTGAGCTGACAAATGCGGCCGGCAAAAAGGTAAAGCTGAGCGATGCGCTGAAGGATGGACCGGTGGTGCTGACCTGGTATCGCGGCGGATGGTGTCCGTACTGCAATCTGACCCTGCACGCCTTGCAGGCGGAACTCCCGAATTTCAAAGCCGCCGGGGCCACGCTCTTTGCGCTGACGCCGGAGGTGCCGGATCAGTCCATGAGCACTGCCGAGAAACATGCGCTGGAGTTTGAGGTGCTGAGCGATCTCGACAGCCACGTGGCCCGCGAATACGGCATTGTCTTTAAGCTGACCGACGAGGTAGCCGCGATCTACGAAGAAAAGTTCGGGCTGTCGGATTATAACGGCAACGATGCCGGTGAGCTTCCGCTCGCCGCGACGTATGTCATCAATACCGACGGCACAATTGCCTATGCCTTCCTCGATGCGGATTACCGCAACCGGGCGGAGCCTGCGGAAATCACCCGGGTGCTGAACAACCTGTAGATCTTCGGAAAAAACCCCGCAGCGTGCTGCGGGGTTCTTCTGTTTTAGGGTGATGCGGGCGGCGGATTACGGTGCGGTGGTTTTAAACACCTCGAGCTGGTAAAACGCCGCGGGCTCATCACCGGGCAGGATATAATATGACGGGGCGTCGGGCAGGTTGGTGGCCACCGGAATCCAGGGGCCGCTGACCAGGTTGGTGGTGGACCAGATGGAATAGAGGCGTCCGGCCACGCCGTTCCAGCTGAGGGCGATCTTAGACTCTTCAGCTTCGATAACCGCCGCAAAGCGGTCCGCCGGATTGTCCGGATCAGTGCCGGCGATCATTTCATCGCCGTCGCTTGAGCCGTCGCCGTCCGAGTCGGTGGGGGCCGCGCCATCGAGCAGGATGGCTCCGGAAAACTGGCCGAGCGCCATGGCACCGGCCGATGCGGATTCCAGTTCCGTTGTCCAGTCCAGGGCGAGCACCGTGGATTGCAGCGGGAGCAGGGTGATGGTGAGCTGCTGAATCACGATATCCTCCAGAAGGGCCCCGTACGAACCGGCATTCGTTCCGTCAACGGTATCGCCGAAGATCGCATCGCTCTCCACGTCGCTGAAGAAGATTTCGACGGATTCGCGGTCGATGGTGAGTTCGGAGTGGATATAGGCATTGGTCCCCAGAACATCCACCTGGTTGGTGACGGCCAGGTTGAAGGTGATGTCGTAGGGGTGCGTCGCGGATGCATTGGTGACTGAAAAGACCGCATCAATGCCCGCGCGCGTTCCGGAAGCCATGGCCGCCGCCTGCGCATCACGGATCAGCACGCCGTCGCCGTATTGCGTGAGGGCACCGGACAGGGGAAGGAATCCGCTGAAAGCCCCGTTGGTATAGGCCCCGTTGGTTTCCGAGCCGCTGCCGATGAGCGCGATCGTTCCGGAGTGGGAGGCCCCGGGGCCGTTGGTTGCATAGGCCGTGGCATAGGTCAGGTCGCAATGAATGGTGATGTCGTCCGGCAGCGCCGAGGCGGCGGCCGTCCAGAAGAGGAGCAGCGACAGCGCAAGAGCGGATCTAATGGATGGTCCAAAGAGCGTCATGGGATAGCCCTCCGGTCAGTTGCGTGAAGGATAAACGCCTTCGAGGCAGATGCAGTAGTTTATGGTGAGGTAGGGCGGCATGTTTTCATGCTCCTGATTTCCTCCCCGCGTCTGTTCAATGATGGCCTGGGCATGCAGCGTCTGGTTGGAGAAGGTATTGCTGAACTGTTTTTCGCGCGGATCGTGGGCGGGAATATGGCCGGCCGGCGAGGCTTCGGTGCCTTCCGCATCAGTGACCTGCAGGAGCGGGGCATGGGTGTGCGAGGGCATTTGGGAGGTGGTCAGCGTGACCGTTTCCTCCCCACCTTTTGAGCCGATGATCCGGTTGCTGAGGCCGGGGCCGTTTCCCTCGTGAATAGGCGCGCGGCCCCGCAGGTCGGGGAGGCCGAAGGTGGTGCGGCCGTCGCCGCCATACTGGGTGCCGAGCAGGGAAAAGAGGGCGGAGTATTGCGAAATGGGCAGCAGCTGGCCATCGCACTGGGCCCATCCGCGCGGAGGAAAATTAAAACCGAACGCCCGGATTTCTCCGAGATATGGTTCCTGGGCTTTGGCTTCGGGGCAGGTGAACAGCAGGGCCGTGAGGGCCAGGGTAAAGAGCAGGCTGTTGGAAACAAACATTTTACCGTTACGCATGGGGATCTCCTTTTGTTTGATTCCCGCCAGTATGACGCGTGACGCGGCGAATACAATATTTACGCCTGTTAAAATAGGATAAAGATGATCGGCAAATACGTGTAAAATGCGCCCGCATGGAGCCCCGCGGCGCTGAAACATGGCTGAAGAAGATTTTACCCCGGGCATATTGTGATACAACGTTGCGGAAGGATGGATCCTTGGACGGGATGGCACGGGCTTGGGAGAGCAGGAATATGAAATGGATACCGGCGGCACAATCGAAACAGCTATTGGCGCGTTAAAGGCGGTTTGATGGAATCCCTTTCCAAAGATCAGGCGCGCAAACTGGTGCTCCATGCCCAGCAGCTTCCACCGGGGAAACCCATCGGTCCGGCTGTGGACGTGACACTTTCGGCCATAGAAAACCTGGGGTATGTCCAGATTGATACCATTTCCGTGATCCAGCGGGCGCATCATCATGTGCTGTGGAGCCGGAACCCGGGATACCAGCCGGAGCATTTGGATCAGCTGGTTGAAGAGCAGAAGGTTTTTGAATATTGGTCGCATGCGGCGGCCTATCTGCCGATGCGGGATTTCCGGTTTTCACTCTGGCGAAAGAACGCGCTGAGAAGCGGAAAGCAAAATCACTGGTTCCGGAAAGATGAAAAGATGATGCGGTTCGTGCTGGACCGGATTGCCGCCGAGGGCCCGCTGATGGCCCGGGATTTTGAAGGGCCGGGCAGGAACGAGGGCGGTTGGGGCGTGAAACCGGCCAAGCAGGCTTTGGAAACGCTCTTTATGCAGGGCGACCTTATGATTTCCCGGCGCGACCGGTTTCATAAGGTGTATGACCTGACGGAGCGCGTAATTCCGGAGGGGATTGACACGTCTGCGCCATCGGATGAGGAACATATCCGTTTTCTGATTTTCCAATATCTGGAAGCCAACGGGCTGGGGCAGGCTGCTGAAATTGCCTATCTGCTGAAAAACATAAAACCGCTTGTTACGCAGATGCTGAAAGAAATGCTCGCGGCCGGAGAGGTGGTGGATATTGAGGTTGGCGGCAAAACCTATTTTGCACTGCCGCATAAGCTGGAGCTGCTGGAAAAGCCGCTGTCGCGAAATAAGGCGAAAATTCTATCGCCCTTCGATAACCTGCTGATCCAGCGCAGGCGAATGAAGGTTCTATTCGATTTCGACTATCAGATCGAATGCTACGTCCCCGCGGCAAAACGGAAGTATGGATATTTTGTGCTGCCGATTTTATGGGATGGACGTTTGGTTGCCCGGATGGACTGCAAGGCGGAACGCAAAACCTCAATACTCCATATTTTAAGTCTGTCCCTGGAATCCGGTATCAAGCCGGCCGATCCCTTTTTCCAATCCCTGGAAACAGAGTTGGAATCCTTCATGAAATTCAATGGATGCACCGGGATCGAGGTGCACCGCCCGGTCCGGAAGGCTTTTCCGGGGCGATTCGGTTTCCAGGCATTGGAAGGTTAATCTCTCCCTGCCGAAAGGGCTGATCCCTGAATTCAGACGCGTTGGTTTGAATTTTTCCGGGTATTCGTGCGACATTGATTTTTTGTTTCAGGAGACATCATATGAAGTGGTTACTGGCGGTATTGTTTTTGTGGGCGGGTCTTGGCGCATCTTCGGCACCGGAAAAAATCTACCGGATTTGGGATGACGAACCGTGCCCGAACCGGGGGAGCGACTACAGCATTAAGAAGGCCCGGGGGTATCCGTATGATGAAGACTGGGAAACAAAATCCTATCCCGTCGGCAATGGCTATATGGGCGCGAATTTTTTCGGCCGGACGGATACGGAGCGGATTCAGATTACGGATAAGACCCTGCACAATGAGGGGCTCTATAACCTGAGCGGGCTGACCAGTTTCGCGGAAGTGTTTCTCGATCTGAACCATCAGGAACCCACGAACTACAGTCGGGCGCTCGGTCTGAACGATGCTGCGTTCCGGGTGAATTATGAGTTCGGTGGCGTGAAATACCGGCGCGAGTGTTTTGCAAGTTATCCCGATAATGTGCTGGTGGTAAAACTTACCGCGGATAAGCCCGGAGCCATCTCCTTCACGATTCGACCGGAGGTTCCTTATATACGGGATGCATCCGAAAAATATACGCGAACCGGAAAAGTAGTGGCTGCCGATGACCTCATTACTCTCTCCGGAACGATTCCCTTTTTCAGTGTCAATTATGAAGCACAGGTCAAGGTGCTGAACTCCGGTGGGACGCTGTCCGCAGGAGCCAACACCATAAAGGTTTCGAAGGCGGATAGTGTGGTGCTGCTGATTGCGGTCGGCACAAACTATGAACTGGAAAGCCGTGTTATCAGCGAACCGGAGAAAACTGAAAAACTCGATGCCGATTCCTTTCCGCATGAAAAAGTATCCGTGCTGATTCGTGCGGCAGAGAAAAAGGGATTCGACCTGTTGCGTGAAAATCATCTGAACGACTACCGGCAGTTATTTGGTCGGACAACCGTTTATCTTGGCGGCAAGGAGCCGGCTTTGACCACGAAGGCCCTGTTGGAAAACTATCAGGCCGGCGAACCGAGTCCCTATCTCGAAGAGCTCATGTTTCAATACGGGCGGTATCTCCTCATCGCTTCATCCCGCGAAGGCACGCTGCCGACGGGCCTGCAGGGCGTTTGGAGCCAGTATGAAGTAACGCCGTGGACGGGCGGCTACTGGCATAACATCAATGTGCAGATGAACTACTGGGGCGCATTCAGCACCGACCTGGCCGAAACCTTTATTCCCTATGTTGAATATTTCCAGGCCTACTGGCCGGAGGCCAAAAAGAATGCCACGGAATATGTGCGGGCCAATCATCCGGAGGCGCTGGCGGAAGAAAACGGCTGGACGATCGGGACGAGCGGATCGCCCTATGTCATCCATGCGCCGGGCGGGCATTCGGGGCCGGGTACCGCCGGTTTCACGAGCAAGCTCTTCTGGGACTATTATGATTTTACCCGCGATCAAACCTTTCTGCGCGACATCGGATATCCCGCCCTGCTGGGGACGAGCCGGTTTCTGTCCAAAACGGTCAAGCCGGCGGATGAGGGGCTGCTGCTGGTCGATCCCTCGGCCTCGCCGGAGCAGCACGTGAACGGGAAACCGTATATCACCGTGGGCGCAACTTTCGACCAGGGCTTTGTCTGGGAAAATCATCACGATGTGCTGAAAGCCGCGGCGGTGCTGGGTGAGCAGGGGGAAGAGCTGGCGCTGTTTGAGGATCAGATGAGCAGGCTCGATCCGATTCTGGTCGGGAGCTCGGGACAGATTAAGGAGTTTCGGGAAGAGGAGGCGTATGGGGATCTCGGCGATCCGAAGCACCGCCATGTGTCGCACCTGTGTCCGCTCTATCCGGGCACGCTGATCAATTCGCAAACCCCGGAGTGGATGCAGGCCGCCAAGGTGTCGCTCGACCGGCGGGGCAATGATACGACGGGCTGGGCCATGGCGCACCGCATGAATCTGCGCGCCCGGACCAAGGACGGTGATGAGGCCCTCAAGGTCTATCGGAAGCTGATCCGGGAACGCACGTATGAAAATCTGTGGACCACGCATCCGCCGTTTCAGATCGACTCCAATTTCGGCTGCATGGCCGGCGTGGCTGAAATGCTGCTGCAGAGCCACGAAGGTTACATCGAGCCGCTGGCGGCCCTGCCGTCGGCCTGGCCGAACGGCGAATACCGCGGTCTGGTTGCCCGCGGAAATTTTGCCGTTTCCAGTGTCTGGAAAAACGGGCGCGCCGCGTCATTCAGCATCACGTCCCGAAGCGGCGGTATTTGCGACGTCCGATATCCTGGGATTGGAAACGCGCGGCTGACGGACGGGCGGGATACGGCGGTTTCCTGCTCAGCAATCTCGGACGACCGGATAGCCTTCAACACCGAAAAGGGCGTCACATATCAAATTAAAATCAACTGATCAGCAGTTCTGTTTGCGGAAGATGGGATCCAGGCTGGCCGCCCTGTTTTTAAGGTCGGCCAGTTCGCTTTCGCTCAACGGATCGAGTCCGCGCGGCACCTGATCCATTGCCATGCGCCAAAGCGGTTCTTCGCCGGGCGGAAGCATGGCGACCACATCCTGATTCAGCGTAAAACGCATGGCCAGCCAGGCCATATCCGGGTCCTCAATCGGCTCATACCAGCACTTGCTGTACTGCTCGCGCTTGGGGTGTCCTTCGGTCCACTTCTGCCGCGCCAGCGATTTGAGCGCCAGCACTTTGACGCCGCGTGCTTTGGCCTGCGCCAGGACTTCCGGACCGAATCCGCCTTCATAAAATGAGGCAAAGTTGACCGGAAACAGAATGGAGTCGAACGGATAGTGATCGAGCGCCGCCATGCACGCCTCGACGGTATGCGCGCTGAACCCCAGGTATTTGATGACGCCG
>JBFJYX010000114.1:0-8438 GCA_041622415.1 Pontiella sp. | reverse complement strand
CCGGTTCCGGTGGTCGCCGCCTGCAGGGCACTGATGCCCGGAATGACGCGGAACGGAATCCGGAGTTCCTCCAGCGCTTCGGTCTCTTCGGCCAGGCGGCCGAAGATGCCGGGATCGCCGCCTTTGAGGCGTACCACGCGTTTGCTCTTCCGCGCACATTCGCAGATCAGCCGGGTGGTTTCGTGCTGTTCTTTGCTGTGTGCGCCGCAGCGTTTGCCCACATCGATCGCCTGAGCGCCGTAGGGCAGTTCGTCGAGCAGGGACTTGTCGATGAGCGAATCGTAGAGGCAGATATCGGCGGTTTTGAGCGCACGCAGCGCGGCGATGGTGCAGAGCTCTTTATTGCTCACGCCGGCGCCGGCAAAGGTGACGGTGTGCATGAAGAGCGAGCGCAGGGCCATCATGCGTTCATCGCCTTTGCGGAAGGTGATGGCGAGATAGCCCTGGGCTTCGGGCACGTCGAGTTCCTCCAGCGGAATCCATTCGGTGATGCGGTCTTCGATGCCGAGGCGGAAAAGCGCGGCGGCGGCCATGATGACGATGTCGTAGTCGCCGGAGTCCACCTGGGCGATGCGCTCTTCGATGTTGCCGCGGATGGTTTTCTGCACGGCCTTCGGGAAGCGGGTGCTGCAGTATTGTTCGCGCCGCTCGGAGCTGACGCCGATGACGGGCCGGTCCGGCAGGTCTGCGGCGGTTTTGCCGGGGGCCAGTACGAGGGCATCGCGCGGTTCGGCGCGCCAGGGCAGCCAGAACCAGTCGAGGTCGTCAGCCAGCGGATCGGGGAGGTCTTTGGCGCTGTGCACGGCGCAGTCGACCTGACCGCTGCGCAGGGCGTCGTCGAGCTCGCGGGTAAAGAAGTCGTCGGCCGCTTCGCGCAGGTCGGTGGTGCGGTCGGTATCGCCGACGGAGGTGATCGGCACCATATCGAAGGTGATGCCTTCGAGCATATTTTCGATGCGGTCGAGGGCGCCGCGCGTCTGGGTCAGTGCCAGATTACTCGGCCGCGTTCCCGCCTTTAAAACTGTTTGCGATTTTGTCATAGAGGTCCCGGTTGTTCTTGGCGATCTGTTTACTGCGGGAAAGGACTTCGTCCATGTCGGTGAGCTCGCGGCGGTACCAGTATTTGAGGCCGTCGAGGTCGACGACGGTTACATCGGACGAGAGGTCGTCGAGTTCCGGGTCGATGTTGCGCGGCATCCCGAGGTCGATGACGATGACGGGGCGTTCCTGGTTGAAGAACGGGGCATGCGCCATGTGCAGGATGTGGCCGGGCGCATCGGTGGCGCTGACAATGATGTCGGCATCGGTGATGCGGTTTTTCATGTCGTTGAAGGAGCAGAGCTCCACTTTCTCGGCCAGCGCCTCGGGGATCTGCGGCTTGTTGACGTGATAGCACCAGATGATTTTTCCAACCTCCGGAAGGCTGTCGATCACGAAGCCTTTGCCGATCATTCCGGCGCCGAGCATCATGACGGTGGATTCCTTCAGGTTTTTGCCGTGGGCCTCGAGGTATTTGATGGCGAGGTCTTCGATCTCGTAGTTATGGAGCAGGGGGGTGACCTCGTTCTTGATGGCCTTGGAGACGTAGAGGGAGGTGGAGACCCATTCCTGCATCATATTGCCGGCCCAGCCGCGCTGCTTGGCGAGTTCGAGGGCGTCTTTGAGCTGCGAGGTGATGTGATTTTCGCCGGGGGTCTGCGACAGCATGCCGCCGGTGACCAGGCACATGTGCTCAAAAGCCTGCCATCCGTTTTTGATGTAGAACTTGTCTTCCTTGAGATTGGTGAAGCCCATGATGTGCCGCAGGATGCCGTTTTCCATGGTTTCGGTGGAGACCACGGCAATAATTTCGACGCGGTTGCAGGTGTTGAGCATCATGAATTCGTGAATGCCCCAGAGCTGCATGATCATGAATCCGGCGCGCTCAAAGCGGGGGCCGGTCAGGTGGAAGGCTTCGCGTTCCTCGACATTAAGGTGGTTGTGGTCGGTGCCGACCACGACCAGATGCCCGGCATCCATCATTCTGAGATGACGCGAGAGGCTGTTTTTCACCATTTTCGACTGGCGGCAGTCGTTGCCGCCGGAGGAGACGGAGACCATCAGTTTGTCGTGGCGGGTGATGGCCGGGGTGGTGAAGTCGCTGCTGGACCAGTTGCCGTCGACGCAGCAGCAGAGCACATGGTGTTCCCGTGCGGCCTCGAGGACCTTGCGGTTGGCGCCGCGGCTGTTGGTGGCGGCGTAGACGATGGTTTTGCCGATGACGTCGTCCGGCTCGAAGAGACGGGCGATATGCTTGATCTGCCCATCCTGCACCAGCTCGCGGACCTCGTCATTGATTTCCGGACTGACGACGGTCAGGTCGGGTTCCGTTTCGAGCAGGAGCAGCATTTTGCGGTACGCAACCTTGCCGCCACCGACCACCAGGCAGGGGCGGCCGTTGAGGAACAGGTTGATGTGAATGCCTTTATGAGATTGATCGCTGTTTGTCATGGTCTTTAATTGAAAACCAGTAGACCAAAGCCCGTAATATTTGGCTATCTGTTTTCCCTGAAAACGCGGAAAGATAGGCAAGGTCTGTCCGGAATGCAAGGGGGATAGGCGTTAAACGTTATAATATTAATCGACATTGAACGGATATGACTTGTATCGTGTCGGTCTTTTTAACCGGGAGAATCTGATGAAGAAAACGTTGCTGCTGCTGCCTGCCGCTGTCCTGCTGGCCTCCTGCGGAGGGGACCAGGTGGAAACCTATCGGGTACCGAAAGAACAGCCGGGCACACCTCCGGTACAGATGCAGCAGCCCGCCGCGGCCCCGGCCATGCGCGCGGCGCCGGCTTCATCCGCCGGCTTCACGGCCGATCTCCCCGAAGGCTGGAAAGAAGTGCCTTCGAGCTCCGCGATGCGAAAAGTCAGTTACGGCATTGAGGGCACGGGCATCGATGCCTATTTCATCAGCCTCTCGATGGGCGACGTGGCGAGCAATGTAAACCGCTGGCGCGGCCAGGTGGGCCTGCCGGGGGCTGCCCTGGCGGACATCGAGAAGGAGATGAAGGTGTTCTCCATCAACAGCCATGAATGCAAATATTTTGAGATCTATAACGAAGCGGACGGCAAGGGCATTATTGCCGGAATCATTGATCTTTCGCCCAGCTATTGGTATTTCACCGGCAAAGGAACCGTCGAAGAACTGAAAGCCCATTCCGGGGACATGCAGGCATTCCTGAAATCCATGAAATTTGAAGGCCATAATCATTAATGAATAAAATCTTTGATTTTCTGCAGTCCCTCAAGCTGACCGTCTGGCTGCTGGCGCTGAGTATGGTGCTGGTGTTTGCCGGCACGCTGGCGCAGGTTGATAAAGGCATCTGGACCGTGATGGATCAGTATTTCCGCACGTACATTGCGCTGATTGACCTGCCGGTCTTTTTTCCGCGGGATTGGAATGTTCCCAACATCGTGATTCCGTTTCCGGGCGGTTTCCTGATCGGCTGGCTGCTGACCGTCAACCTGATTGCGGTTCATTCGCAGACCTTTAAAGTGCTGGCCTCCGGCGGGCGCCGGGTGGCGGGGCTTGCGGTATTTGCCCTGGGCGTGCTGGTGGTGGTCGGTGTCATGCTGGGCTGGGGTACGTCGTCGGTTGCGGCGACGGAAGACGATGCGTTCTGGCGCGTATTCCTGCGCCTCGGCCGGGGCACGATGGCGGCGGTGGTGCTGTACGCGGCCTGTGTGCTGCTCTATCGCCAGCGCGCCGGCATGGTGCTTTTGCACGCTGGCATCCTGTTTCTGCTGATCGGCGAATTCTTTACCGCCATCTTTGCGGTGGAAGCCACGATGACCATTCGCGAAGGCGAAACGATCAATTATCTCGACCGCTCCCAGCAGCTGGAACTCTCATTTGCCGAAACGAGCCATCCCGAATATGACACGGTCACGGTGATTCCGGCCGGACTGCTGAAAGACGGGGCGGTGGTTACCGATGAACACCTGCCGTTCGACGTCAAAGTGCACCGCTTTTTGGAAAATTCCACGCAGCCGCGGCCGCTGGATACGGTGCCGGAGGGCATGAAGGCCGGCTATCCGCAGTATGAAGGCTACGGCTCGCGCCTGTATATCGGCGAGGCGCGGGAAGTGAGCGGGGCGACCGGGCAGCGCAATGCCCAGGCGGTGGATGTGGAACTGCTCGATCCGGCAACCGGCGCATCGCTGGGCCGCTATATCCTGAGCCTATGGATGTATCCGAATTTTGTAAACCTCACGTGGGACATGCCGACGACCTTTTCGGTGGACGGCAAAAACTATACGGCCTATTTCCGGTTCCGCCGTGAATATGCCCGGGCGCCGAGCGGTAATCCGTATTCCATTCAGCTGCTCGATTTTGTGCACGAAAAATATGAGGGCACCCAGACCCCGAAGGATTTTGCCTCGAAGATCCTGCTGGTGAACGAGGGCGACGGCGTGGAGCGCGAGCTGCGGATCTGGATGAACAATCCGCTGCGCTATGCGCGGCGCACGTTTTATCAGTCGGGCTACCTGCCCGACGACAGCGGCACGGTGCTGCAGGTGGTCCGTAATGACACGTGGATGATTCCCTATCTCAGCTGCATGATTGTTTTTGTCGGCATGGCCGCGCAGTTTATCCAGTCGTTCGGCCGCTATCTCAAAAGGAGTGCCTGATGAAACGCACGATAATCCAGGTTCTGGTGGTCCTGTTCTGTCTCCTGTTTTTCCTGAAGGGCCTGCGCCCGGAAACGGAAGGGCCGGAGGAATTCCAGCTCAATGCATTCGCCCATCTGCCGGTCAAATATGAAGGCCGCAAAAAGCCGTTCGATACGCTTGCGCGCAACCTGCTGACGGTGCTCTCCGGCAAGCAGAGCGCACGGAATGCCGCCGGCGAAAAGGTGGAGGCGGTGGAGTGGCTGCTCGATAATATTGCCGGCACGCGCGATGCGGCCGACTATCCGGTGATCCGCATCGAGAATATCGACCTGCTCACGAGCCTGGGGCTGGAGGAACGCAAGCGCTTCCGCTATTCGTACCGCGAGCTGGCGCCGGCGCTGGTGACGCTCGACCAGGCCGCCCGGTCGGCCTTTGCCAAGGACAGCCGGGATCGCGACGTCTACGACCGGCAGGTCATCAAACTGGCCAACAAACTCTATGCCTTCCAGAATGTGCTGAGCGCGTTTGAAGATCCGTCCGGCATTCCGCAGGAGCAGCTGTTCGCCACGGCGCAGCGCTATATGCAGCTGGAAAATTATTCCATTCCGCTGGTCATTCCGCCGACGGCCGGCAACGACCGCTGGCGGCCGCTGATGAGCGTGCTGCTGGCCTCGCACCCGGCCATGCAGGGGATCACCGGGCACGACGTGAGCGTGGACCCGGCGGGGATTCATTTCGGCGTTATGCTTGCGGCGTACCGCGAGGGCAACATCGGGGTCTTCAACCAGCAGCTTTTTGAATACGGGGCGTTGGTGCAGACCGAAAGCCCGGAGGCGTTTGAAAAGGTCTCGTTCGAGGTGTTCTACAACCGTCTCGGCGCCTTCATGAAATCGGCGCAGCTTTATCTGCTGCTGTTTGTGCTCAGTATGTTCGGCTGGCTGTTCCGTAAAGAGGGGCTGGTCAGCGCGGCGCGTACGATGATGATCGTGGCGTTTATTCCGCATACCTGGGCCATCGTTGCGCGCGTCTTTCTTTCCGGCTATCCGCCGGTCACCAATCTCTACTCCTCGGCCATCTTCATCGGCTGGGCCGCGGTGGGCTTCGGCATTATCCTGGAGCTCGGACTCCGTAAACGGGCGGCCGGAATCGGCAACCTCGTGGGCGGCATTGCCGGATTTGCGACGCTGCTGATTGCCCACTTTCTTGCGGGGGACGGCGATACGATGGAGCAGATGCGCGCGGTGCTCGATACGCGGTTCTGGCTGGCGACGCATGTGATTACAATCACGCTCGGCTACATGGCGACGTTTGTAGCCGGAACCATCGGCGTCTTCTATATTATGGCGGGACTCTTTACCCGGCGTCTCGACGCGGAGACCGAAGACAGCATGTTCCGCATGATGTACGGCACCACCTGTTTTGCGCTGCTGCTGAGTTTTGTCGGCACGGTACTGGGCGGGCTTTGGGCCGATGATTCCTGGGGCCGCTTCTGGGGCTGGGACCCGAAGGAAAACGGCGCGCTGCTGATTGTGATCTGGAATGCGATCATGCTGCACGCGAAGTATGGCGGGATGGTGCGGCATCGCGGATTTGCGGTGATGGCCGTCTTCGGCAACGCGGTGACCGCCTGGTCGTGGTTCGGGGTGAACCAACTCAGCGTCGGCCTGCACTCCTACGGATTTACGGACTCCGCCAGCTTCTGGCTCATCATGTTCTGCCTGGCGCAGGCCCTGCTGTGCGCCGCCGGCCTCACGCCTTCCAACCGCTGGAAATCCGGCGCGACGCAGGCGCAGCTGTAGAAAATAATACAAAATCGGTCCTTCTTGACCCGGGTCATGTTTTTGCCGGGCGGGCCGGTGTAGGTTGGCTCCCATCTTAACACAAGGAGCTGACGATGAATCTACCTGCTGAAATCGGAGAAGAAGCCATCAATAAGGTGATGGCGGCGCATCCGGAGATTGGAAATATTCTCTCCCGCCACGACATCGGTTGTGTCACCTGCGGCGTCGGGATCTGCCTGGTGAAGGATGTCGTCGGCATTCATGCGCTGGGGGCCGAGGCCGAAGCGCAGATTGAACACGAAATCCTGACCTATCTTGAAACCTGCGCGGCGGCGCATTAACGGAGGATTCCCATGTCTGAAAATGTAACCCAGGTCATGATGGATGAGCACCAACTGATTCTGCGCATGATTACGCTGGTTGAACAGAACAGTGCGCGGGTGCGGAATAATGATTTTTCCGATTGGGCGTTCTTTATCGATGCCGTCGATTTTATCCGCAACTACGCGGACCGCTATCATCACGCCAAGGAGGAGGATGTGCTCTTTGTTGAGCTCGTGAAAAACGGGATGCCGGAAAAGAGCTCGCCGATCGAGGCAATGCTGATGGAGCACGATCAGGGCCGGGCCCTGGTCAAGGGCATGGAATCGGCCGCCCTGACGCTGCAGGCCGGTGAGCCGGGCGGCGAAAAGGAACTGGTGGAAAATGCCGAGGCGTATGCCGCGCTGCTGCGCGGGCATATTCAGAAAGAGGATACGATTCTCTATCCGCTGTCCGAGCGGGTCCTGCCCGGGGGTGTGCGCGGGCGCATGCTGCGCGCCTATGAGGAGGCCGACCGCCGCATGGCCGATGCCGAGCCGCGATACCGCACCATGGTTGAACGCTACGAAGCTGTGTGACGCGCCGTTTTGGCGCGGTTTTGCCTTGTAGAAAATCAGTTGCATAAACTGCGTCGTAATGGCACAGTCTGGGCATGAAACCGGGATTTTTTGAAAAGCTGGTCGACCGTTTGGATCATCTGGATAAAGGCAGTCTGCAAACCTATTTTCTTCGACTCGCCCGCGAGAAGGGGCTGATGGAGACGATTTTCCAGGCCCTGGAAGAGGGGATTATCGTCCTCGATTCCGCGGCGCGGATCTCTTATGCGAACCGCTCGGCCGAGGGCATGCTGGGGTTTAAACTCGAAGACGCCGCGGGCGATCCGATCGCCAAATACCTCAAGGATATCCATTGGGACCTGGTACTGGATCTCGACGAGGAGGAGTGGAGCCAGCTGGTCCGCCGCGAAATCGAAATCACCTATCCGCAGCATCGCTTTGTCGAATTTTATGTGGTGCCGCTGACGGCGGTGGATGAAAACGAAGAGGGCGCGGTGGTGATCTTCCGCGACGTCACGCGCGAGCGCCAGAGTACGGCCGCCTCGATCGAATCCGAACGTCTCCATGCCCTGAGCCTGCTGGCCGCGGGCGTGGCGCATGAGATCGGCAATCCGCTAAACTCGATCAATATCCATCTGCAGCTGCTGGACCGGGAAATCGGCTATCTGGACGATCAGGCGGCCGCCGCCGACCTGAAAGAGCTGGTGGAGGTCTCGCGCAAAGAGGTCGGGCGGCTCGATACGATTATCCGTCAGTTTTTGAAGGCGTTGCGGCCGTCGCTGCCGGAGCGCAAGCCGCAGCGGCTGGAATCCTTGCTGAAGGAAACGCTGGATGTGCTGCAGCATGAAATCCGCGACCGCCGAATGCTGGTCGAGACGGACTTTGCGGAAAAGGTCGGTCCGGTGATGGTGGATGACACGCAGGTGAAGCAGGTCTTTTTCAACGTCATCAAAAATGCGCTGCAGGCGATGGACGACGGCGGCATCCTGAAACTGGAAACCCATCTGACGGACCGCTATGTCGGCGTGGTGGTGGCAGATAACGGGGCCGGCATTGATCCGGACAAGCTCGGCGCAATTTATGAGCCGTATCACACGACCAAGGCCGAGGGCACGGGGCTGGG
>JBFJYX010000113.1:0-8499 GCA_041622415.1 Pontiella sp. | reverse complement strand
TCCAGAGGATATCGTTTTCCAGGGTTTGAAACAGGTCGATGCAGAGCAGGGCCTGGGCGGTGATCGGGGTATCGGGAAGCCGGATATTCCGTGTATCAACGCCGCGAAGCACCTCCCCGTTTACCCGGAGGGTGCTGTTTTTCTTCTCTTCAAATGACATGGCGGCAATCTAGGGGAAGAAATGGGATATGGGAAGGGTGGACTTTATGATCCGTGCCGCTATTATTGATCCCTTGAGTAAAGGAAGGGGTACATACGATGGCTGAACTGAAAAATCTGAGTGAAATTTCGTGGCAGGATTTCAAGAAACTGACGCTGGCGGAAAAGGGCTGTTATTTCCACGGCCGGCATACGCTGATTGCCCAGCAGTTTACGCGGGAGGAGATCGAGGAGCTCTGTACGCTGGCAACGCGCATCAAGCGGATTAATAAGCGACGCGAAGGGGCGAATTTCCTGAAAGGGCTGCTGCGCGACAAGCGGGCGATGCTCTATTTTGCGCAGCCGTCGTCGCGCACCTATCTTTCGCACAATGCGGCGTGCCAGATCCTGGGGCTGGACACGATGGATGTGCGGGACCAGAAAACGTCGAGTGAGGTGAAAGGGGAAACGCCGGAGGATACGGTCCGGACCTTCAGCTCCTATGCGGATATGATTATTATGCGTCATCCGGTGGGCGGATTTGCCGAGCGTGTGGCCTGGATGATGGCGCACACGAAACGTGAAATCCCGATCCTGAATGCCGGTTCCGGCGCGGACCAGCATCCGACGCAGGCCCTGCTGGATATCTATACGCTGCAGCGCAGTTTTGAAAAAACCGGCGGTGTCGACGGCAAGCACGTGGCGTTTGTCGGCGACCTGGCGCGCGGCCGTACGGTGCGCTCGCTGGCCTGGATGCTGACGCTCTACAAGGATATGACGCTGTACTTCATTGCTCCGGAAGCGCTCCAGATCGGGCAGGATATTCTCGATCTGCTGGACGAAGCGGGCACGAAGTATGTGGTGACCGAGGATTTTGAATCGATTATGCCGAAAGCGGATGCGATTTATATGACCCGCATTCAGGATGAGTGGGATGTGGAGGGCGAAAGCAGCACGACCGACGCATCGGATTATCATATCGGCGCGGAGCATATGAAGATTATCAAGGATACAACGGTCATCCTGCATCCGCTGCCGCGGCGCCTGGAAATCAGCACTGAGATTGATAACGATCCGCGGGCGGTCTATTGGCGGCAGATGCGAAACGGCATGTGGATCCGCGCGGCGCTGATTCTGAAAACCTTCGGCCGCGATGATGAAGTGCATCAGTATTATGACGATTACAAACCTGAAGCGTGAAGAGTGACCATTGATTCGTGATTCAACCCGGTCACGGATCACTCATCACGAACGAAGTAACACGAGGTAAAATATGGAACATTTGATTTCTCTTAAACTCTGGAGTCCGGAGAAGATCCGCGCTGTGCTGGATCTGGCGAAGGACGTGAAGGAAAATCCTGCGAAATACCAGGATGCCATGGCGCGCAAAACGCTGATGATGATTTTTGAAAAGCCGAGCCTGCGGACCCGGCTCTCGTTTGAGGCGGGCATGACGCAGATGGGCGGGCATGGCATCTATTATGATATGTCGACGTCCCCGATGGGCAGCGGCAAGGAGACCATCAGCGATTCGATCAAGACGGCATCGCGCTTTGTAGATGTCATCATGGCGCGGCTCTTCAAACATGAAGACCTGCTGGAAATGACCCAGTATGCCACCGTTCCGGTGATCAATGCGCTGACCGACGACAGCCATCCGTGCCAGATCCTGGCCGACCTTCAGGCGATCGAAGAGAAGAAGGGTAAGCTGGCCGGGCTGAAGCTGGCATATCTCGGCGACGGCTTTAACAATGTGACGCATTCGCTGATGTTCGGCGGAACGAAAATGGGCATGCATGTTTCGGTCGGTTCTCCGGCGGGCGAAGAATATTCACCGCGCGTCGACGTGGTGGCTGACTGCACAGCGTTTGCGGCGGAATCGGGCGGATCGGTGACCGTGACGGATGATCCGGTTGAAGCGATCCGCGATGCGGATGTGGTCTATACCGATTCGTGGATGAGCTACCATATTCCGAAGGATCAGGAAGAGGCCCGCATTAAGAAATTTATGCCGTACCAGGTGAACAGCAAACTGATGGCCCATGCAAAGCCTGACGCCATCTTCATGAACTGCCTGCCGGCGATTCGCGGCTGCGAGCAGACGGCGGAAGTGATCGACGGCCCGCAGTCCATCGTCTTCGATGAAGCGGAAAACCGCCTGCACGCGCAGAAAGCGGTTATTCTGACCCTCTGTAACGCGGTATAGGATTCGGTTATGCGGATCCTGATCGTCAAAACCAGTTCATTGGGGGATCTGTTTCATGCGCTGCCGGCGGTGCATCTGCTGAAAACGGCTTATGATGCCGAGATCGACTGGGTGGTGAACACGCAGTATGTCGGGCTGGCCGAATGTTTTTCCGATGTGCGGAAGGTGATTGCTTTTCCGCGCAGCGGACTGCTTCCAAACCTTGGAACATTCAAGGCGGCGCTGCGGCAGGAAACCTACGATCTGGTGGTGGACCTGCAGGGGCTCATGAAAAGTGCGCTGATCTGCCGGATGGCGAAGCGGTCGAAAGGGGCAAAGATCCTCGGGCCGTCCTTCCAGCGGGAAGGGGCGCGTTTTTTCTATTCGGCCGTGGTCGGGAAGAAAAACAAGAACCGCCATGCGGTGGATGAAAACCTCGATGTGCTGCGCTATCTGGAAAAGCCGGATGCGCCGGCGGAATTTCCGATCCGGTTTCCCGCGGTGGATTTCCAATGCCTGGAAAAAAAGCCGGCGGTGGTTTTTGCCCCGTGCTCGCGGCATGAAGCGAAGAACTGGCCGTGGAAACGGTTTGTGGAGCTGGGCGAACATCTGGACTGCCAGATTATCCTGGTGGGGGCGCCGGATGATGCGGAGACGTGCCGGAAGATTGAGGACGGGCTGCCGGAGGGGGCGTGTACGAATCTCTGCGGTAAGACTTCTCTGCTGGAACTGGGCGGTGTGCTGCAGCGCGCAGACCTGGTGGTGACGGTGGATTCCGGGCCGATGCATATGGCCTCGGCGGCCGGCGCGCCGTGCCTCGCGATTTTCGGTCCGACGGATCCGACGCGGGTCGGCCCGTACGGGGATCAGCACCGGGTGCTGCGGGTTTCCGACGTTCGAAGCTATTCAAAGCAGGATTTAGACAGTATCAAAATGGTACAGACAATTGATGTGATTAAAACAGCCGGGGAAATGCTTAATCATGAAACTGTGGGATTATGACGCCTTTATTCTCGATCTGGACGGTACCCTGATTGATTCGGGGAAATACCACGCGCAGGCCTTTGCCGATGCGGTGCTCGGGCAGAGCGGCTATTTGCTTAAACCGCATGAACACCATGAATTTTTCAGCAAACACAGTACGTGGTTTGCGGAGGACCTGAACAAGCGGTATGGCCTGAAGCTCGATCCGGAGGTCGTGCTGAAGCATAAGCGGGAACGGGTGCAGGAAATTTTTGTGGCGGAGCTGTTTACCGGGGCCCGCGAATTTTTGGAGCTGTGGCACGGTAAAAAGCCGATGGCCCTGGCGACCAATTCACCGCTGGAATTTGTGGAGCCGGCCCTGAAGGAGGCCGACGTCTGGCACTTTTTTGACTGCATCACGACGGCGAGCGATGTGACCCACCGCAAACCGGATCCGGAGATTATCCAGGTCACCGTGCAGAAGCTTCAGGTAGACCCGTGCAACACGCTGGTGTTTGAGGATCAGCTGATCGGCATTAAAGCCGCGCGGGCGGCGGGGGCCAAAGTGGTGGCGGTGGATAACGGCCAGCCCGTGAATTATCCGGTGGATGTGGCCGTGCATACCTGGGGCGATCTTTTAAAACTTTCGGAGCTGAATTAAATGGAACCGCAACTGATTATTTTTGACCTCGACGGAACGCTGATCGATTCCCGGGCCGACCTGGCCGCTGGGGTGAACCATATGCGCAACCACTTCGGACTCGAATCCCTGCCGCTGGAAACGGTCAGCGGCTACATCGGCAACGGCGTACGGAAACTGGTGGAGCGGTCCCTGCAGGGAGCGGCGGTGGATGTCGATGAGGCGCTGCAGCTCAATAAGGACTATTATTTCTCGCACCTGACCGTTCACACCACGCTCTACGACGGGGTTGAAGACGGATTGAAACAGCTCGTCGGGGCGGGGCATCAGATCGCCATCCTGACGAATAAGCCGGGGGAGCCGAGCCGGGAAATCATGAAGGACTTCGGGCTGGATCATCTTTTTACGGCCATTATCGGCGGCGGAGACGTGCCAAACCTGAAGCCGGAGCCGGACGGAGTTTTCCAATGTCTGGAACGCGCCGGGATGGATAAATCCGCGGCGTGGATGGTGGGGGATCATTATACGGACCTGGCGGTCGGGCAGCATGCGGGGGTGCGCAGTGTGCTGGTGGAATATGGTTTCGGCGAGGCGAAGGGCTATAAACCCGATGCACAATTTGCTTCGTTTCCTGAACTGGTCGGGTACTTTGTCTAGCCTATGAAAACCTACCTCTCAGAAATATTCAGTTCCATTCAGGGCGAGGGGCCGTATGTCGGTGAACGCCATCTGTTTGTGCGTTTTTGTGCGTGCCACCGCAAGTGCGTCTATTGCGATACCAACACGGAGCTGACGGACTACTGTATCGTCGAGCGCCGCCCGGGGTCCGGCGAGTTTGAGCAGGTTAAAAATGCGATGTCGGAGCAGCAGGTCTTTGATCTGATTCAGGAAGTGAATGCGAAGACGCGGAACAACCGGATTTCCATCACGGGCGGCGCCCCGCTGATGCAGCACCGGTTCCTGCTGAAGCTGCTGCCGATGCTGAAAAACGAGGGGCACAATATCTATCTGGAAACGGCCGGCGACCTGCCCAGCCAGCTGATGTCGATTATTGAATTTATTGATGTGATCGCCATGGATGTGAAGCTCGAGAGCGTCACGGAAGAACCGGCGACGTTTCCGGCCCATTGGCAGTTTCTGAAGATCTGCCGCGATTATGAGGTGGAGACCTTTGTGAAGCTGGTGCTCTCGGCCAATACGCATGAGGGCGAGCTGATGGAGGCGGCCAAGGGCATTAAAAAGGCCGGCGGCGAGGATACGCTGGTGATTATTCAGCCGATGACCAAGGCGAGCCGAACGGATGCGGTTCCCAGCGGGGAGCAGCTGTTCCGATGGCAGGATAAAGTGGCGTCGGTGCTGCCCAATGTCCGGGTTATTCCGCAGACCCATAAAATGCTGGAGATGCTGTAGCAATTTTGATTTTAGATTGCTGATTGCCGATTTTCGGGTCTGCGACGGCTTTTTTATGATGTTGAGAAGGATATGAGTGATCACAAGAAAGCAGTGGTTTTATTGAGCGGCGGACTGGATTCCGCAACCGTCATGGCGATGGCGCTGCAGGATGGATTTGAGGTGTATGCCGTTTCGTTCCGCTATGGCCAGCGCCATTCCGTTGAACTCGACTGTGCGGTGGAACAGGCCGGGGACGGCGCCCAACAGCATAAAATCGTGGATATCGATCTGAGCTCGTTCGGCGGATCCGCCCTGACCGACGATATTGATGTGCCGAAACATGATTCGGTGGAAGAGCTGAGCGAAGAAATCCCGGTGACCTATGTGCCGGCGCGCAATACGGTGTTTCTTTCCTATGCGCTGGCGTGGGCCGAGGTGCTTGAGGCGGATGATATTTTTATCGGCGTAAATGCGCTGGATTACAGCGGCTATCCCGACTGCCGGCCGGAGTTTATCGAGGCCTATGAAAAAATGGCCAACCTGGCGACGGTGGCCGGTGTGCAGGGGCGGAAACTGACCATTCATACGCCGCTGATTGACCTGACCAAGGCCGAAATTATTAAACGCGGGCTTGAACTGGGGGTCGATTACGCTAAAACCACGAGCTGCTACGACCCGGCGCCCGACGGTAAGGCCTGCGGCCGTTGCGATTCCTGCCTGCTGCGGCTGAAAGGTTTCCGCGACGCCGGAACCGCTGACCCGCGGGCATATGTGAGTGTGTAGACGGAGCTTGCTGCTCCGTTATGGTCTTGCCGGGCATGCATCATGGAGCAGGATGCTCCATCTACATTTGAGAGGATTAACTCATGCCGAAAATGAGAATTTCAAAAGAATTTAAGTTCGATTCCGCGCACTTCCTGCCGAATGTGCCGCCGACGCATAAGTGCGCCAATATGCACGGGCACACCTACTACATTGAAATCCATGTGGAAGGCGAACTCGACCCGAAGCTCGGCTGGGTGATCGATTTTAACGAGGTGAAACAGGTGGTTGATCCGCTGATTGACCAGCTTGATCACAAGGTCCTCAACGAAATTGAAGGACTTGAAAACCCCACGGCTGAACTGATGGCGGTGTGGTTCTGGAATAAAATTAAACCGGACCTGCCGCAGCTGGCCCAGGTGGTGGTGAAAGAGAATCCCACCAACGTCTGCATGTACGCTGGAGAGTAATCATCTCACGCAAAGGCGCGAAGTGCGCAAAGAGAGCAGGGTTTAAACCTGCGAGCGCTGCGACTTTGCATGAGGACTTTTTATGCTTCGGCGGAGTCGATCTTAACGGCTGAAGTGATTCCGCCGCGGGCGGTAAAGTCGCCGTTGACCACGAGCCGTTTCGGCTGCAGCTCTTTTTCGAGGTCGGAATAGATCCGGTTTACGATTTCCTCGTAGAACGTTCCGGTCTGGCGGAAGGAGAAGAGATAGAGCTTGAGCGACTTGCTTTCGACGCAGATTTTGTTCGGGATATATTCGATCGTGATGGTCGCGAAATCCGGCTGACCGGTGATCGGGCAGAGCGAGGTGAATTCCGAGGTCTGGAACGTGATCCAGTAGTTCCGCCCCTGGTTCGCATTCTCAAAGACTTCGAGCGTCGCTTCGTCCGGGGAGGTGGGATAGCGCGTTTCACCTTTTTTCAGCAGGCTGAGTCCGGTCAGTTTTGTTTCATCCGTCATAATGTTACATCCTTGGGGAAAATTCGCGCGTCATCCTATCCAAACCTTGGAAACGGGCAAGCCCCATTTTCAACGCATTGTGCGGGGGCGTGTCGATAAGTTAACCAAGGAGCAGGATTGACCCGCCGTAAGGGTTTTGGTCTCCTCGGCAGAATTTGAAAGGGAAAAATGTTCAATAAGCAACCTGGAAATATCGGCAGCATGGTGGGCATGACCCCCTCCGTGAAGTTCCTGCTCATCCTGAATGTGGCGGTCTACCTCATTGACGCGTTTCTCCCGCTGCATTTGCGCGACGTCTTTGCCCTGCGTGCGCACTGGTGGGACACCTTTTCGTTCTGGAAACTCTTTACCTATATGTTTGTGCACGGGGGGCTGTCGCACGTGCTGGTCAATATGCTGGGCCTGTTCTTCATCGGCCCCTCCGTCGAGCGCACCATCGGCCCGTACCGCTTTTTGATTCTCTACTACATTTCCGGCATTCTGGGCGGGCTGGGCTGGTCGCTGATCGCGGACCCGATTCCAATGATCAATGCGTACGGCGTGCAGGTTATGGAATATCCCTACTGTGTCGGGGCGTCCGGCGCGGTGATGGGCATTCTCGGCGCGTTCGGTGCGCTCTATCCGAATGCCAAGCTGCTGCTTTGGTTCGTGATTCCGATCCGGGCCTGGGTGCTGGTGCTGATTCTGGCGGTCTTTGAATTGTGGGAAACCGTGCACTCCAATGATCCCCTGATTGCCGGCGTCGCGAATGCGGCCCATCTGGTGGGCGGGGTCGCCGGCTTTACCTATGCGCTTACCCTCAAGCATCCGCACCTGATGCAGGATCTGAAAAGCCGGCTTCCAAACCTTGGAAAAAATAAACCGCAGCCCCGGACCCGGTCCTCGGCGCCGCCGACGCTTTCAAAGGAAGAGGTGGATGCCATTCTCGATAAAATCGGAAAAGAGGGTATGGGTGCCCTGACGCCGCGCGAACGCGAACTGCTCAAGCGCGCCACCCGTGGATAAATTTATTCACCACCCGCTTCACTGGAGGCACTGAGGCACGGAGGTTTAACTCTTCATGTTCCGTGCCTCTGTGTCTCCGTGGTAAAAAAATTATTTTTCGTTTAGGGCCTGAATCTGATCGCGCAGGGTTGCGGCGCGCTCGAATTCCAGCTTTTCGGCGGCCTCCATCATTTCCTGCTCCAGCTGGTGAATCGTCTCGGCCACGGAATATTCGATGCCTTCTTCGGCGACGGCGGCTTCGACTGTTTCCTCGGCGGTTTCGTAGATGGTTTTGAGACTGTCCTGAATCTCTTTTTTGATCGCCTGCGGCACAATGCCGTGCTCTTCGTTATAGGCGCGCTGTTTGGCGCGGCGGTGGTCGCATTTATCGAGCATGCGCTGCATGGAGTCGGTGATCTTTTCGGCATACATGATGACGAGGCCGTCGATGTGGCGCGCCGCGCGCCC
>JBFJYX010000112.1:0-8572 GCA_041622415.1 Pontiella sp. | reverse complement strand
CGCCATGACATCGTTGGCCACCATGGTGGCCACAATGGAAAGGAAGCGCATCAGTTCGTAAAGATCGTCTTCCGGCTGCGCATCGCAGTCGACCGACAGGGTGCCGACGGTCGCCTGTTCAACTTTAATGGGCACGCAGATGAAGCTGAGCGGTTCATCGGAGCGGGTGTGCAGGCGGCCCTTGAAGCGCGGTTCATCGGAGACCAGCGGCACGACGGCGGGTTCGCCGGTATCGAGCACGAGGCCGGTAATGCCTTCGCCCCGGCGGTAGGCCGCGCCTTCCGCGCGCTGCACCTTCTGGTCCTTCACGGCCTCGACGCGCAACTCGCGTCCATCAGCGGTCAGGAGCATGATGGTCCCGCGCTGGACACGCCGGCTTTTTTCAAGGACGTCGATTACTTCGTGAAGAACCTCTTCCTGCTGGGTTCGGGATGAGAGGTTGCGTGCGATTTCGGCAAGCGTTTCGAGTTCCTTGATGTGGCGGGCATCACAGATAGTGGGGCTGTTAAACTTACAATTTGGCATTTGTTATATTTCATTTCACGGTCGTTAATACAATTATGTTTAAAACATGCGCTAAGTATACATGTTGGCTACCATAGTGCATTAACCGTACCAAACTGTAAGGGTTCCCCTCAGCTGTAGTAAAGAGTACGAAGTTGGTACAGCGAGACGGGGCGTTTGGATTTCTGGGCATGATTCCGCACACGGTTGAGCAGCCAGCCCAGCGGCTCGTTACGCGGATCAATGCCCAGTTCGCCCAGCGCATGGCGCACGGCCGCCTCGCCGGAATGGATGCCCAGTACGACGCGCGTGGAATCCGTGCGTCCGATATCCGCCGCGGAAAACGGTTCATAGGCCGAGCGGTGGTTCAGCACGGCATGCACATGAATGCCCGACTCGTGGCTGAAAACGTTTTTTCCAATGATTGGAAAACAGGCCGGGGCCTCGCGTTCCGACGCGCGGAGAACGAGATCGCACAGCGGGGCCAGCCGGGCGGTGGCAATGCCGGTCTGCGGCACGGCCATGGCCACCTGCTCGAGCGGGGCGTTTCCGGCGCGTTCGCCCATGCCGGTGACGGTCACGTCGGCCGCGGCGGCGCCGGATTCGAGGGCCGCGAGGGTGTTGGCGGTGGCCATGCCGAGATCATTATGCGCGTGGAAGGCCAGTTCCAGTTCGGGAACGGCTTCGCGGAGTTCATTGAACAGGGCCTGGACCTGGAAGGGGTTCATGAGGCCCACGGTGTCGGCAATACGCAGCCGGTCGGCGCCGAGTTCGTGCACGCGGCGGGCGAAGGCCGTCAGCAGTTCGCGATCGGCCCGGGCGGCATCCTGTGCGCCGACGGACACATAGGAAAAACGGTCGCGGGCGATGGGCAGGATTTTTTCCAGGGTCTGGAAAACCCACACCTCGGATTTTTCCAGGGCCTGGAAATGGTGGTCGGAGATCGGGAAGGAGAGGTGGACGGCGGTGAGTCCGGCCGCTTCGGCGGCGTCGAGGTCGGCCAGGGCCGCGCGGCACCAGCCGATGATGCGGCAGGGGAGGTTGAGGTCGATGACGGCGCGGATGTCCTCCTGCTCGGTGGGGCCCATTACGGGAATGCCGGCTTCGATTTCGCCGACGCCGGCGTCGGCCAGCGCGCGTGCGATTTCAATTTTTTCGTCGCGGGTAAACACAGCGCCGGGCATCTGTTCGCCGTCGCGCAGGGTGGTATCGATCAGGTATTTCGTTTTCATGCCCGCACATATTGCATCAGCTGTGCCAGAGGGCTTTGTGGTTGTCTAAGTGGTTGTTATGGAACGGTAAATGGGTTTGTGGGTTCGGGCGGTCGTGTTTCGGGTGATGGAAAAAAATGTCGGAGTGCGGTGCAGTAAGTGGCTGTTTTATTCCTAATGACATTGTTTTGAGGGGGTTGTGTTAAAATCGACAATTATTTCCTGTTAAAAGGGCCGTATTACATTTCGGGCGTATCTAAACGCGGCTGTTTCCGGCAGATCATGAGGCAGAGCCCGGCATCGGCCGCAAGGATCCCGCCGAGTGCGGTGCGCGATTATAATTTATTCCAATGAGGGGAAACGATAGGTTGGCGGGCATGAATGCGTTTAAAAACAGCTATTATGCATTTCGCCACGGGCAGAGCCGCGCGAATGTGGAGGGGATTATTATCAGCGATCCGAACGTCGGCACCGTGGATTACGGGCTGACGGCGGAGGGGCGGCGGCAGGTGGCTGCGAGCCTGCTGACGGCCGGTGATTTTGATTCCGGGACGCTGATTTATTCTTCGGATTTCCTGCGTGCGCGGGAGACGGCCGAGCTGATTCAGGAATACCTGGGCGTTGAGGGGATCGTCTTTGATGAGCGGCTGCGGGAGCGTTTTTTCGGCGAGTGGGAGGGGCAGTGCCACGCGAATTATTCCAAGGCCTGGAAAAAGGATGAATTTGAGCCGGACCGGGAGTATCGCGGGGCGGAGAGTTCGCGAGCGGTGCAGGCGCGGATGTGGTCGGTGGTTGAGTCGCTGGAAGCGGCTTTCGAGGGGCGCACGATTATCCTGGTTTCGCACGGCGATCCGCTGATGCTGCTGCAGACGGCATTCCGCAACCTGGGCCCCGAGCGGCACCGCAGCCTGCCGTATATCGAAACTGCGCAGTGGCGCCTGCTCAATGCCTGAGCCGCGGGGCGGGTCCGGTTCAACGCCGCCGATTCTTTTTGACTCCGCCGCGGTTGGTCCGTAGGTTCCACGCACTTCTGAAGTACCTGATGGAAGTCCGGTGAAATACCGGCGCTGTAGCGCAACTGTAACGGGGCAACCCGAAGCCAGAACTTTCAGGCCTTCTAGATGTTGGACTCTTTCGCACTAAAGGAGGCCCAATGGATCAACGTCCGGCGGCTTCCGGGCGTTTTTTTTGTGCCTGCGATTGAGAGTTTTATTACCGAATAAAATTAAAGACCTGCGCTCAACAGGTGAAAGGAAAAGCAATGAGAAATGTAATCGCGGCAACTGTAATTGCCGGTGTGGCCGGTCTGGTGTATGCGGACCAGACAGTAGTGGATTTTAACTCTTTGGGGCTGGCGGCGGATTCCTATTACCGCCCGAGCGAAACCGACGGCGTGTATGCTGACAAGCCCTGGTCGGATTCGGGGGCTCAGTTCGACTTTTATGACGGCGAGTATTCCTGGAGCGGGTTTACCTATTCCACGGTGAATGATACGACCACCGCCGGTTTCGGAAACCAGTACGCGGTCTATGGCGACGGCCTGGGCCTGGGCGACAGCGGGGCGTATGCGGTCGGTGCCGGCGCACTGAACTGGATGGACAGCAGCTATGACCAGATCCCGCAGAGCATTACGTTCGGGTCGGCGGTCAGCGTGAAAGAGCTCTACCTGAACAATACCACCTATGCCGCGCTCTCCATGCGCGACGGCGACGGGTTTGCCAAAAAGTTCGGCGGGACCACGGGCGATGACGCCGACTGGCTGAAGCTGACCATCGAAGGTTTTGCCGGCGCATCCAGCGTGGGCGAAGTTGAATTCTACCTGGCGGATTACCGCAATTCGGACAACAGCCAGGACTACATCATTGACGACTGGACGAAGGTTGAGCTTTCCGGCCTGGGGTCGAATGTCACGGCGCTGGCCTTTTCGCTGAGCTCGTCGGATAGCGGTGCCTACGGGATGAATACGCCGGCCTATTTTGCCATGGACAACCTCACGTATGAGGCGATTCCGGAGCCGAGTTCAGTGCTGCTGCTGGCCGGCGGATTCGGCGGGGTGCTGTGGTTCCGGCGTCGGCGGAAATATTTTCTGCGCGGCTAGGAGGCGCGGCCATGCGTTGGTGTGCGGCAATATGGATCGGTACGGTTCTGGCGGTTTCGGCGGAGGTCGAAACCCTGGAGACGGTGACGGTCTATTCGCTGAAGCACGATGACATGGCCCTGGTCCCGGTTGACACCGCGGCGGACGTCACGGTGATTGACCGGGAGATGATCGAGCGGTCCGGTACGGTATCCGTGCCGGACCTGCTGCGGCGTGAAGCCAATGTCCTGATGCGCAGTACGACGGGGCAGGTGAATGACGGGCAGATTGCCCTGCGGGGCTTCGGCGAAAATTCGCATCTGCGCACCCTCGTGCTCGTGGACGGGCATAAGCAGAACCGCCCGGACATGGGCGTGATGAACTGGGACAGCATCCCGCTCACCAATATTGAGCGGATCGAAGTAATCCGCGGCAGCCAGAACGTGCTCTACGGCAGCCACGCGCTGGGCGGGGTGATCAATATCACCACGAAGCGCGGGGCCGATGTGGGCACCCAGGTCAAAGGGGTGTTCGGCGAGCACGGGTATCTTTCCGGCTATCTGGGCCACGGCGGCAGCCTCGGTCCGGTGGACTATTTTATCAGTGCCGACAGCTATGAATCGCGAGGCTACCGGTCCAACTCAGTGGCGCGCGCGACCGGCGTCACGGGCAGTCTGGCGTGGTTTCCCGGCGATACGGATACGGTTTCGCTGCGGCTTTCGCATACGGATTCCAGCCGGCAGCTGCCGGGGCCGCTGGATGATGATCAGATGCAGGAGGATCCGACGCAGTCGAATTATGATGCGTCGGATGTGTCGGACAGCCTCAACAGCCAGGCATCGCTCATCTGGAAAACCGTGCGGGGCTGGGGTGAGGCGCGGATGACGACCGGGTTTAACCGCCGCGACCTTTCGTGGAGCATTCAGGGCCGCTATGCGGATAACCTGCAGCACGGCCTTTCGTTGGGCCCCCGCGTGCGGTTCGGCAGCGCTGAGACCTTTCTGCTGGCGGGGACGGACGTGTTGTATGATGAGCTCGAATTCCGGGAATACCTTTCCGAAGAGCGGAATTATGTCGGCGGCGAGGCCGACCTGAACCGGTTCACGGTTCAGCCCTATGTGTTCGCTCAGAAAACCTTTTCCAAACATTGGATTCTCGGCGGCGGCGCGCGTTATGAAACGGCGGCCACCGACGGGCGTTATCTCGATTATGTCGACCTGCAGGTGCCGCCCGTTCTGGACACCAACCGCGGGCAGGTGCCCAACCCGGACTATAAAAATCCGGCGGACCTCACGACCAATTCCTTTGACGGCGTGATCCATTCCGAGGGCTGGGCGGCGACGGTTTCGCTGACGCGCGAGCTTAACCGCAATACCTCCGGCTGGATTCGGTACGACCGCGTGTACCGCGCCCCGGTTTTTGATGAGATGGCGGCGTATCAGGGATACCCGCTGGCGGATCCCTTTAATGAAAATCTTGAGCCGGAACGCGGGGATCATTTTGTGACGGGCTTCGACTGGGCGGGCGATGCCTGGCGTGTTTCGTGGTCGGCGTATGCGCTGCTGATGGAGAATGAAATTGCGTTCGACGGTTCGGTCAACCGGAACCTGGACCGGACCCGCCGCCTAGGCACGCTGGTTGAGCTGGCGATGGACCGCGACGCTTACGGCGCGGGCACGCGCTGGACGTTTCAGGATGCGCGGTTTGCCGCGGGGCCCTACGAAGGCCACGCGGTTCCGCTCGCGCCGGCGGTGTACGGCAATGTGTCGGGATGGATCGAGCCGTTTGACCCGCTGCGTCTGTCGCTGGTCTGGTCCTATACCGGCGAACAGTACGAGGGAAACGACGATGAAAATGCCGGCGGGAAAATGGAGGGCTACGGGCTGCTCGCACTCCAGGTGCAGATCCGCATGGCGCCATATGCCACGCTGAACATGAGCATGGATAACCTGCTGAATAAAACCTATGCCGCTTCCGCCTACAGCGGCGCCTACTATCCCGGCGCCGGGCGCACGGTCCGGGTCGGCATGACGGTGGAGTTTTGACGATGAAGATCCGGTTTGCTTTTTCCGCCCTGCTATTTTTCCAGACCCTGGAAATTTTCGGCGGCGTTACGACCTATCCCGCGGACGACGGGATGGGTAAAGATGATGCGTCGTTTGTGGCCTGGGCGGACGGCTATCGCGACTATGTGCCGGGGCAGGCTGTGGATGCCGGCTGGCAGACGCCGGCCGAGGGGCTGGGCCCGGCGGAGGGCACGTCGTACGACATCGTATGTCTCGGCCGCGGCGGGGAGATTACGCTGACCTTTTCGCAGGGTATTGCCGACGGCAGCGGCGCGGATTTTGCGGTGTTTGAAAACGGGGTGAGCGATAATTTCCTGGAGCTGGCGTGGGTTGAGGTTTCATCGGACGGAACCCACTTTGTGCGCTTCCCGAATTATTCGCTGACGCAGGATCCGGTCGGGGCCTACGGCACTGTGGAGCCGACGTTTATCTATGGCCTGGCCAGCCGGTACCGGCAGGGGATCGGCACCCCGTTTGATCTCGCGGAACTGGCGGCGGTGTCGAATGCGATCGCGTCGGGAACGCACAGTTTTTCGACCGCCTATGTTGAGGCCTTCAGCGGCGCCATCGACTATTTGGATTTGACCGATATCGGGTATGTGAAACTGATCGATATTCCGGGCGACGGTACGTCGGAGGATGCGGAGGGTTATGTGATCTACGATCCATATCCAACGGTTGGAAGTGCCGGGTTCGATCTCGATGCCGTCGGCGTGATCAACCGGTCGGCTGAAGGGCAGCTGCAGCATATTACGTTTGATGCGATTCCGCACCAGCAGCTCGATTTCCAATCCCTGGAACTTTCCGCCGAGAGCGACAGCGGGCTTCCGGTTTCTTTTGCGGTGCAGTCGGGTCCGGCGGCGCTGACGAACGGGATCCTCTATTTTACGGGAACCGGCACGGTGGAGGTGGCAGCCACACAGGGCGGCGATGCCACCTATGCCCCGGCATCGCCGGTGCTGCAGGATTTCCGGATTGCGGAGCGGGTGCAGCATATTTTTGTCCGGCCGGTTCCGAACCTGATGGCGACGTCGGCGGTTTATCAGGTGCAGGCCTATGCCAGTTCGGGACTGCCGGTGCATCTGGAAGTGCAGAGCGGGGAGGGGGCGGTGACCGTTTCCGAGCTGGAGCATCGCCTGACGCCGGCGGCGGCCGGGCCGGTGGTGCTGCGCGCATTCCAGCCGGGTGACGCAACCACAGCTCCGGCCGATGATGTGTATGTCCAGTTCGAGATTCAGGAGACCGGGGACGGTCTTTGGACGATGCAGGACTGGATGGCCGGGCATGAGGCTCCGGCGGTGGACCACTCTATGGGGATCGATCAGTGGAACCGGCCGGTGATCGGATTATCGTATGAGCAGGATCTGCGCGTGCAGATGGATGCCCGGTTCGAGGTGTCGGAAGATCTGGTGAGCTGGACGAATGCGGTGCCGGAAATTTCGCGGCAGGCCATCAGTAATTCGGTGCTGCAGCTCAAGGTGCAGGTGCCGGTGTCGGGCATCCGGCAGTTTTTCCGGGTGCGGTTCGACGCGCCTTAATCAGCGGACCTTCAGGGCGAGCATCGTCATATCGTCCGACTGCGGCGCATTGCCGGTGAAAGCGAGAACCTGCTGCCGAATGTTGTCGAGCAGATCATCGGCCGGGGCATCGGCCATGCGCTCGACGCACTGGGTCAGGCGTTCAATGCCCCATTCCTCGCGGGCGCTGTTCATGGCTTCGGTAATGCCGTCGGTATAGCTGACGATCAGGTCGCCGGATTTCAGACTGATGTTCCGCGTTTCGATGATGGATGCAAAGGTTTCCGTGTCGACGAGGCCGATGGCCACGCCGGCGGTTTCGGGCTGTTCGGCGCGGGTTTCGCCGTGGCGGATAAGGATGGGGGCTTCGTGCCCGGCGCGGGCATAGGACAGCAGGTTGGTTTTGAGATTGATCACCAGGTAAAGCATACTGATGAACATGTCGTCGGCCAGGTTGCTGCTGAGCGTTTTGTTCATGGAGGTCAGCATGGTGGACGGATCATAGACCTTCTCGGCATTCACCCGGATGACGCTGCGACAGACCGCCATCATCAGTGCGCCGCCGATGCCCTTGCCGCTGACATCGGCAATGGCGAGTCCGATGTGGTCCTCGTCGATGTGAATGAGGTCATAATAGTCCCCGCCGATATCCATGGCCGGATGGCTGAAGGCGGCGATATCGATGGTTTCGAATCGGGGGAGTTCCTGGGGCAGCAGGGAGTATTGAATCTGCTGGGCAATCTGCATGCCGCGGTCGAGCTCGCGTTTTTCCTCGAGGGCTTCCTGCAGGCCGGCATAGTGGATCGGCACCGAGGCCTGGGCGGCAAGCGCCTGGGCGAGGTTGAGGTCGGGCAGGGCGAAGTGCCCGCCGTCGATCCGGTTGGTGAGCACCATGACGCCGATGGTATGATTGCCGAAGCGCATGGGCACAAGCAGCAGGGTCCGGATTTTCAGAAAGGCTTCAGCCATCTTCGGAACGCGGGAGTCGAGTTCGGCATCCTCGATCAGGATGGAGTTGCCGAGTACCGCCGCTTCGCCGACAAGGCCCTGGCCGAGCGGGATATCGGTATTGCGGACCAGCTTTTCAAGCTGATAGGCGGCGTTCTGTTCGAGGGTGATCTCCTCGAGATTGATTTCAAACGGGGGAGAAAACACGCCGGAGACCGAGCGGGCTTCGAGCCGCGAGTGTTTGATGTT
>JBFJYX010000111.1:0-8573 GCA_041622415.1 Pontiella sp. | reverse complement strand
TTGCCGTGCTTGGCGACGGTGACGCCCGCCCCGGCGATTACAAACGTGGCGGTGGTGGAAATATTGAAGGTGTGGGCGCAGTCGCCGCCGGTGCCGACAATGTCGACCGCATTCGGATCATCACATTTGATCCTGGTGGCATTGGCGCGCATGACCTCGGCGCAGCCGGCGATGGTATCGGGTGTTTCGCCGGTGAGGCGCAGGCCGGTAATAAAGGCGCCGATCTGCGCTTCGGTGGCGTTGCCCGACATAATATCGGTCATGGCCGCGGCGGCCTCCGCGCGGGAAAGGGTTTCGTGGCTGACGAGTTTGGCAATGGCGTCTTTGATCATGTGGTCTCCAGACTTTATGGTGTCCCATCATAAATAAAATGCGTGATGACGCAAGATCGTGAGCCCCCGGAGAGGGCGAATTATTGGGGGTTATTATTTCTTGTTGTCCGGAAATCCGGGAGCAAACTCTTCTCAGCTGAGAAAGTGGTATCAGCTGTTAAAAAGGAGAAGTAATATGAAAGCATGGGTACATGTATTGAATACGACGTGCGTATGGGCGGTTGTTAACGCCGGTGCGGCACTGATTGAAATCGACCTGTCGCCGTCGCCGGGAGATGCGCTGAGCAATACCAACTATACCCTGGGCGATCATACGCAGGGTCTGTCGGCGCTGAATGCGGTCGGGCAGCCGGCCAGTCCTGCTACCGGTGGTGAAATCGGTGCCGGCATTTATTATGATGATGTCTCCAACCTGCTGACCTGGAATATCGGATACGGGTCGGATCATGGATTTGTTGATCTCGCCGGGAATTTCTCGGTTGCCCATATTCACGGGCCGGTTGCGGTCCAGTTTCCTTCGGCGAATACCGGCGCGGGTGTTGTGCTGGGACTGACCCATACCGCGGGCTCGAGCGGTCTTACCGGATCGTTTTCCGGATCCTCCACGCTGAGTGCCGGGGCGGAAAGCGATCTCTTGAACAATCTCCTGTATATTAATATTCACAGCAGCTTTGCGCCCGGAGGGGAGTTGCGGGGACAGTTGGTGCCGGTTATTCCCGAACCGACCAGCCTGGCCCTGATCTCCGTGGCCGGTGTTCTGGGGTGGGCCATGCGAAGAAGGCTGAGGCGCTAAATCCTGTCGAATCCCCCGGGGCGGGGGATGCCGACGGAGCCGGGCACAAAAAAAGAGCGCCGGGAAAGGCGCTCTTTTGCAATCAGGCTTAGGCTGCGTTATGCAACTTTAGCTTTTGCGGCATCAACGATTTTGCTGAAACCTTCGGCATCGTGAATGGCGATTTCGGACAGCATTTTACGGTTGATGGTGATGTTCGCTTTGTTGCATCCATCGATGAAGCGGCTGTAGGAAATGCCGTTCATGCGGCAGGCAGCATTAACGCGGACGATCCACAGACGGCGGAAGCTGCGTTTTTTGTGCTTACGGTGAACGTAAGCCATGGCCTGTGCGCGGTCGACGGCTTCAGTCGCCTGACGGAACAGTTTACTGCGTGCACCGCGGAAACCTTTGGCAAGTTTCAGGCGGTTGTTTCTTCTGGCGCGTGACGCCGGTCCATTAGTTGCTCTTGGCATGGTTTGATCTCCTCGGCAATTAGATGAACGGAGTGATGCGCTTCATATCGGCCTTATCGACGATGTCCTGGCTGCGCAGTTTCCGTTTCTGTTTACGGTTCTTGTTCGACAGGATATGGCTGCCGCCCATGTGGTTGCGTTTCAGTTTGCCGGTACCGGTTTTGCTAAACCGTTTGGCTGCACACTTTTTTGTCTTCATTTTCGGCATTGTAATACCACCATTTCTTAAAATTAAGGTCTATGCGAGATCGGGGAATCGCGCAAAAGAGGGTTATGTATAGGGAAACCCCCCGGGCGCGTCCACCCTTTTTTATCAGTTTTTCTCTAAATGCCCAGGCCGTGGCCGTGGACCTCGCGGGTGCGGATGTGCACGCCGTTTTCCGAGCGGGTCACGAGACTGCGCGGCGGGGTGCTTTCCATGAGGAAAACGTTGCCGGCCACGGTGGTGCCGGCTCCGATGACCGTGTCGCCGCCGAGAATGGTGCTGTTGGCGTAGACGACGACGTTGTCCTCGACGGTCGGATGGCGCTGGATATGTTTGATCGGCCGGCCGTGTTCATCGAGCGGAAAGCTTTTCGCGCCGAGGGTGACGCCCTGGTAGAGTTTGACGTTGTTGCCGATGTGGCAGGTTTCGCCGATGACGACCCCGGTGCCGTGGTCGATGAAAAAGCCTTTGCCGATGGTGGCGCCCGGATGGATGTCGATGCCGGTGAGGGAGTGGGTGTATTCGCTCATGATGCGGGGAATCAGCGGCACATCGAGTGTGTAGAGTTCGTGGGCGATCCGGTGCGAGGTGATGGCGACGAGGCCGGGGTAGGCCAGTTTGACTTCGGCATAGCTCAGGGCGGCGGGGTCGCCGTTGTAGGCGGCTTTAACGTCTTCGATGAGCATTTCGCGGATGTGCGGCAGGCGGCCGATGAATTCGTTGATGATGGTGTTCGAGGCGATATAGAGGTTGTCTTCGGGTTCTTTGCGGTCGTTTTCGTAGGCGGCCCCCATCCAGCGGAAGGGAAGTGCTTTCTCGACCTCTTCCTGCAGGAGCTCGGCGGTATTCTTGAGCTGTTTAATGAAAAAGCTTTTGAAATCGGCGGGTTCGGGGATGTGGCGCCCGGGAAAGAGGACATCCGAAAGAATGCGCAGGGCTTCGATGATCTGATCGAGTTCCGGGTGGGCCCAGAGCGGCCGGTCGGGCAGATCGGCGTCCTCGTGGGAATAGAGGGGTACCAGCCGCTGCGCGGTTTCTTCGATTTGTTTGATGGTGTTCATTCGAAATCCTCGTTGAATGCGGAGAAGCTACCGTCCCTGTGGTGACGGGGCAAAATGAAATTGCAACTATTCAGGGCTCAATGTGTGTAATAATGGTCTTTTCTTGATATATGTCAGAACAAGCTGTAAAGGTTTAAAAGCTGTGGGAGCAGACTTAATAATCAGTGGGGGTGGATGATGAGAGTGCAATTTATACTGGCGGGGCTGGTGTTATGTTCAATTACCGCATGGGGCGAAATGCGAATATGGACGTCGGTTAAGGGCGATACGGTTGAGGCGGAGTATAAAGCCATTGTTTCCGGGCGCGTTATTCTGCATAAGCCCGATGGAAAAGAGCTCAAGGTGCCGCTCAGGGGGTTGTGCGCCGCGGACATTAAATATCTGGAAGCCAAGATTCCGCCGTCGATTGATATCGATGTGAATGTGGACAAGGACAAGACGAACCTGGAGTCCTATTCCGGATACACGACCAGCTATGAACGGGAAGAGATCAAGATCAAGTGCGAAGTCACGATCTCGAAAAAGAGCCGGGATAAAAGTTCCATGCCGCTCAAGGCGTGCATCCTCGTGTTCAGCGAAGATACCCGCAACAAGGAGCTGAAGGTGATTTCCCGGACGGAGAAAGAGTTTAATTTTCTCTATAATGATGAGATCACGTTCAACAGTGACGTTGCGAAGTTTGAGGCCACGGAATATTCGGGCTATTACGGCGGCAGCGAGCATGGGGACGAATATGAAGGATATCTCGTCTTTGTGGAAAACGGGGACGGGGAGCTGATCGCGGTGCGCGGCAGCAGCAAGAGCTACGAAAAGAATATCGAGCGCCTGAAGGGCTTTAAGAAAGATACCCGTTTTGATGATGACTATGATGTCATTAAATAGCGGGTCATGTCATAGGGCCTGATGTGATCATCAGGCGTTTTATGCTTTAAAGAAGCCGGATTGTGAACAATGATCCGGCTCTTATTTTTTTGAGGACAACGACATGAAATACATCAGTACACGCGGGCAGATGGAGCCCATTGAATTCCAGGATGCCGTAATGACCGGACTGGCCCCCGACGGCGGGCTGCTGCTGCCGCAGGAACTTCCGAACATTGGAAACCAGCTCGAAGCGTGGGCGAAGCTTTCCTATACCGACCTGGCCTTTGAAGTGATCCGCCTTTTTGCCACGGATATTCCGGACGCGGACCTGAAAAAACTGATCGACGATTCCTACGCCACCTTTGAGCATCCGGAGGTCTGTCCGTCGGTCGAGGTGGGCGATTTCCAGATCCTGGAACTGTTCCACGGCCCGACGCTGGCGTTTAAAGACGTGGCGCTGCAGTTTCTCGGCAACCTTTTTGCGTATATTCTCGGGAAGCGCGGCGGCAAGCTGAATATTCTCGGCGCGACGTCGGGCGACACGGGCAGCGCGGCGATCCACGGGGTGCGCGGCAAGCCGAACATCAATATTTTCATCATGCATCCGGAGGGGCGCACCAGTCCGTTGCAGGAAAAGCAGATGACGAGTGTGCTGGACGCGAATGTGTTCAACCTGGCGGTCGACGGTTCGTTCGATGACTGCCAGAACATCATGAAAACCACCTTCGGCGATGTGCCGTTTAAAACGGAGCATTCGCTCGGTTCGGTGAATTCCGTCAACTGGGCGCGCGTGCTGGCGCAGACGGTTTATTATTTTTATTCCGCGTTCCGGACTATGGAAAAAACCGGCGCGTCCACGGTTCAGTTTTCGGTGCCGACCGGTAATTTCGGAGACATCCTGGCGGGTTATCTTGCACAGCAGATGGGCCTGCCGGTGCATAAGCTGATTCTGGCGACCAACGAGAACGATATCCTGACGCGTTTCTTCACGACCGGGGAATACAGCAAGGCGCAGGCGGTCCCGACCATCAGCCCGTCCATGGATATTCAGGTGGCGTCCAACTTTGAACGCTATCTCTATTTCAAGGTGGGTAAAGACGCCGCGAAACTCGTCGGCCTGATGAACGACTTCCAGGATAAAGGCGCGCTGAAGGTGGCGCTGAATGAAAACGGGGTGGTCGACGATCTGTTTGCGGCGGGGCGGGGCGATACGGCCGCGACGCTCGCAACGATCAAACGGTATAAAGCGGATTTCGACTATGTGCTTGATCCGCATACGGCCGTGGGCGTGTTCGTGGCGGAGCAGTTTAAGGCTGACGTCCCGACCATCTGCCTGGCGACCGCGCATCCCGCCAAATTCACGCAGGCGATCATCGATGCGACCGGCGAGGCCGTACATCATCCGACGCTCGATGCGCTGGAACATGCGGAAACCCGCTGCGAAACCATCGCCAACGATGTGGATCTGGTGAAACAGTATCTGGTCGAACACATTTAGCGTGTGCTACACCTCTTAAATGAAGTTACCCATTTCACTCTTTCTTGCGGTTAAGTACCTGAAGCCGAAGCGGTCGATGGTGTCGTTTATCACGATCCTGACGATGTGCGGGATTATGCTCGGCGTAGCGATCCTGATTGTGGTGCTTTCCGTGATGACCGGATTTGATGATGTGCACAAGGAGCACATGATCAAGCTCGATTCGCACATTCAGATTTCCGCCCGGGGCAATTCGCCGTTTATACCGGATCGCGTACTGGATGTGCTGGCGGAGATGCCGGAGGTCAAAGCCGCGGCGCCGGCGGTGGAGGGGTTTGTGATGATGACCCGCTACGGCCAGGCGGTTACGGCGGTGCTGCGCGGGATTGATCCGGAGCTGGAGCGGGGTATTTCCGATATTGCGTCGTATCTGGTTGAAGGCGAACTGCCGCTGGATGAAGAGACCGTGGTGGTGGGCGACCGGCTGGCGATGCAGCTGGGCGCTTCGGTGGGCGATACGCTGACCGTGTATTCGCCGCAGTGTTTTGTCAGTGAGGACGAACTGCGCATGCCGGCGGAGCTGACGGTGGTCGGTCTTTTTTCGGTGGATATGTATGAGATCGATTCGCAGTTTATGATTTCGTCGCTGCCCACGGCGCGCGACGTCTTTGCCATGGAGGACGGGGTGGAGACGCTGCGGCTGGTTACGGATGATCCGTTCACGGTTGCGGAGACCGGCCGGAAGATTGAGGAAAAGCTGGGCGAGGCGGCGGCGCATGATTCGAACCTCAACTGGTTCCGCTTTTTGACCACGCGCTCGTGGATGGACATTCATCAGAGCATGCTCAGCACATTGGCAGTGGAAAAAAATATGATGTTCCTGCTGCTCTGCGCAATTTCCGTGGTGGCGGCCTTCTGCGTATCGATCAATCTTATTAATATGGGAATCCAGAAGACGCACGAGATCGGCCTGCTGAAGGCGGTCGGTTTTTCATCGGGAAAAATTGTGGGGATCTTTCTGTTTCTGGGCACGGTGCAGGGTGTCTTCGGCTGTCTTCTGGGTTCGGCGCTGGGCATCTGGTTTTCGAACAACCTGGATTCCGTGCTCAATTTTCTGCGCCGGTTTAATCCGGACCTGATGTCGGCCGAGTTTTACCAGTTTTCGAATATGCCTTCGCGGACAACGCCGGAGGACGTCTTTTCCGTCTGCCTGATCGTGATGGTGTTCAGCATCGTTGCGGGCATCCTGCCGGCCATCCGGGCGGCCGCGATGCAGCCGGTTGATGCCCTGAGGTATGAATGAGGCGGTGGTTCGTCAGCCTGGCTCTTCTTTTATCGGTCAGCACGTTTGCCCGGATCGACGGGGACCCGCTGTATGCGCATGTTGCGGAGAGCAACGAGACGTTTTATGCCTGGCGCCCGTTTTATTCCAGCTCCACGGAGCCGGAGCGCTGGCGCAAGGATTATCTCTGGCCGCTCTACACGCGCAAGGGGTTCAAGGATGAGCAGTACGGCCGGTTTCTGTTTTTCGGGTATCACTCGGATTTTGAGGCGGACACCGAGCGGGACCGGAACTGGGTTTTCCCGGTCTGGTTCAGCGGGACCAGTGCCGAAGGCGAGTCGTATTGGGCGCTGTTTCCCATCCACGGAACGATCCATGAATTCCTGGGCCGCGATACGGTCCGGTTCACGCTCTTTCCCCTCTGGTACACGAGCACGATCAATGAGGTGAGCCAGTGGACGGTGCTCTGGCCGCTGATTTCCCGGGCGAAAGGCGACAAGGTCGACCGGTTCCGGGTGCTGCCGTTTTACGGCCGCAACGAGCTGAAGGGCGAATTCCGCAAAACCTATTATATGTGGCCGATCTTCAGTTCGGTTGAATACACGAATGAGCGGAATCCGGGCGGCGGTTTTATCCTGGTTCCGATTTACGGCCATATCGACACCGAGCATTCGGACAGCTACTGGTTGTTTCCTCCGTTTTTCCGCTACATGGACAGCGCCGACCAGTGGATCATTCATGCGCCGTGGCCGTTTGTCCAGTGGGCGGACGGCAATATGAAAAAGCGCGAGTTCTGGCCGTTCTACGGGCGGAAGTCGCTGGGCACGCTGGAAAAGCAGTACTGGCTCTGGCCGCTGCTCTGGAACAACACCACGCAGTATGCGGCGCATGAGCAGCACCGCCGCCGGATCGTGCCGTTTGTTCATTACCAGACCGATGTGATGGTCAAGGATACCCGGGAGCATGAAGCCGGCGAGGTGCTTTCCACCTATTGGAAACTCTGGCCGCTCATGAGCTGGGACCGCATCGGCGACCAGTCGCGTTTCCGGACACTGGAACTCTGGCCGCTGCGGAACACGCCGGGAATTGAACGCAACTGGGCCCCGTGGTGGACGCTCTACAAGCGGGTGGATGACGGGACGGAGACCGGGCATCATCTGCTCTGGGGGCTGTACCGACAGGTGAAAAGCGAGGCGCAGTTCGAATGGAGCTTGCTCAAGGGATTGGCGGGTTATAAAAACGAGGACCATGAGCGCCGTTACCGCATCCTGTTTATGTGGTTCGGCGGCAGCAAGGAGACGCAGCCATAAGCCGTTTTGTCATAGATCAGATGCGTTACCCCGTGAATTCCGCCCGGCGGCTCGGGGAGAACGTGCTGCAGGTACTGCACAACACCGGGCATGCCATGTTTATGCTGTTCGAGGCCATCTGGTTTGTTCAGTTTGCCTTTGGAAAACGCAGCCGCCATGAAACCGTGTCCCAGCTCTTTGTCACGGGCATCAAGAGCCTGGCGGTGATCACGGTGGTGGCGCTGTTTACCGGTATGATCCTGGCCCTGCAGACCGGCCTCGAACTGCGCCGTTACGGGCAGGAGGTTTTCATCGGTTCGGCGGTATCGGTATCCATGGTCCGTGAAATGGGGCCCTTTATGACCGGGCTGATCATTGCCGCCAGCGTCGGTTCCGCGATTGCGGCGCAGCTCGGCACCATGACGGTGTCGGAAGAAATTGCCGCGCTGGAAGTGATGAGCATCAACCCCAACCGTTTCCTGGTGATGCCGCGCCTGGTTGCGCTGTGCGTGATGATGCCGATTCTCACGGTCTACACCAACATCCTCGGCATCATGGGCGGTGCGGTGGTGGGCTCCACGCAGCTGGGGGTTTCGGTGACGTCCTATATGGACAACGCCACGCAGTTTGCCACCAACAAAGATCTCTATGTCGGGCTGTTTAAAGCATTTATTTTCGGCATCATCATCACCACGGTCGCCTGCCACCAGGGCTTCATGACCACGGAAGGGGCGGTGGGGGTCGGCAAGGCGACGCGCCGGTCGGTGATTATTTCGTTCCTGGTGATCCTCGTGGTGGGCTACATGGTTACGAGG
>JBFJYX010000110.1:0-8591 GCA_041622415.1 Pontiella sp. | reverse complement strand
GGGCGGCATGCTGGCCTCGCGTTTTGCCCTGCAGTATCCGGAACAGACCCGAAAGCTGGTGCTGGTGAATCCTATCGGACTGGAAAACTACCTGGAGTTTGTTCAGTACAAGGACGTGAATTTTTTCTATGAAAACGAGCTGAAAAAAACCGCCGAGGGCGTTCGTTCGTATCAGCAGAAAAATTATTATGACGGGGCCTGGAATGCGCGCTATGAAGCGCTGACCTATCCGCTGATCGGCTGGGCGCAGGGGCCTGACCGGGAAATCATGGCGCGGGTGAATGCGCTGACCTATGACATTATTTTCACCCAGCCGGTGGTTACGGAATTTGAAGATCTCCGGGTGCCGACGGTGCTGATTCTGGGCACGCGCGACCGCACCGGACCGGGGCGGGGTTGGAAGCGTCCGGGCGTGACCCACGAGCTCGGCCGCTATGACCTGCTCGGCGCGCAGATGAAAGCGCTGATTCCGGAGATGACGCTCTATGAGCTGAACGACCTGGGCCACCTGCCGCAGATCGAAGACTTTGAGCGCTTCATTCCGGTGTTTGAAAAGGCGCTTCAGCAGCCGGCGCAGTGATCCTGCCGCTGCTGTAACCTCCTCTGATTTCAATTCATGCAGGTTCTTTTCATCATCCGTTGCCCGTGATATCTTCAGGCTGATTAAGCCATCCGGGTGAGGAGGAAAAGATGCAGTTGGAGGGTATTGAAAGCCTGCCGCGTGCGTTTGCGTTGTTGGGTATTGAGCTTGGGGCCGTCATAGTCATCGGTCTGTTGCTGGGTCTGCTGTCGCGGCTGATTTTCAGCCGCATCGGTTTGATTCCGCGGATGCACGAGCATCAGCAGCGCCTTCAGCGCGCGCGGCGGCATATCAGTTTAGCCCTGGTTTTCGTCTGCATGCTGTTGTGCCTGGCGGTGGTCGGCCTGAACGGATTCCTGGTCTATCGGCAGATCGATCCCTATGTCCAGACGAAGGATTGGATTCAGGCCATTCCCCCGGGCTTCTGGCTCACGATGGGCCTGGCGGTGGCGAAGGTGATCGGGCTCGTGATTGCCGGCCGGATTGTGATCCGCCTGCTGCAACGGGCACTAAACAACCTGATGACCAGGGCGAAGGATTTTGAAGGCCTTCGGGCCAATGATGAAAGCATTGATGTTTTCTTCAACTCCCTGACGGCGATTCTCACGAACAGCATCAAATTCCTCGTCGTCATCGCCGCCGCCAAACTGCTGTTGCTGCCGGACGGCGCGGCGGCCGCACTGCTCGCCGCCCTTTACATCTATCTCTTCATCACCATCGGCCTGCTGGTGGTCAAGGCGGTCGCGGCGATCGTCGACAGCCTCGACGCGCTGAGCAAGAAATACTCGAGTCCCGACAACTGGCTGCGCTACTACGAAAAGCTCAGCGTCCTGATTCCGCTCTTTCGCCGCTGCCTGGAATACGTCATCTACGTGGCGGTCGCGACCCTGGTGGTTCTCCAGCTGAATTTTATTCAGCACCTCGCCGCGATCGGTCCGCGGCTGACGAAGGTGATCGGCATCTTCTTCATCAGCCGGGTGCTGGTGGAAATCGGCAATATCCTGATCGACCGGTATCAGCAGGAGCAGCAGAAGCTGAGTGAAAAGGAGCGCAAGCAGCGCCTGACGCTTGTTCCGCTGATGAAGAGCGCCATGAAATACATCATTTTTTTCACGGCCTTCCTGCTGGCCCTCAACGCCATGAACCTGAACCCGGCCCCGCTGCTGGCGGGTGCGGGTATCGTCGGCATTGTCGTCGGGCTGGGGGCCCAGCCGCTGATCAACGATCTGGTTTCAGGGCTGTTCATTTTGTCCGAGAGCCTCTATCTGGTCGGCGACTATATCGAAACCGGCCGGGGGCGCGGAGTGGTTGAAATGATTGATATCCGCACCACCCGGCTGCGCGACCCCGGCGGACAGCAGCACATTTTAAGAAACGGACAGATTGGCGACATCATCAACTATTCCAAGCGCTACACCTACGCCGAAGTGGAGGTGGGGGTGGCCTATGATACCGATCTCGACCACGCCTACGCCGTGCTGGAAGAGGTCGGCCGGCAGATCCGGGATAATCATCCGGATGTGCTTGAACCGCTGGAGGTGCTCGGCCTGGAAAACTTCGGCGAGTCCGAGCTGCTGCTGCGCACGATCACGCGGGTTAACCCCGGGTGCCATCTTCAGGTTTCCCGCGAGCTGCGCAAGCTGATTAAAGCCGCCTTTGACCGCGAAGGGATTGAAATTCCGTTCGCCCGGCGCGTCCTCATTTTCAAGCCGGAGGCCGACCGGAACCCGCTGTGTGAAAACAAAGAACCGCCCCGGGAATAAGCCGGGCGGGGTTCCGCAGAACGGCATGTACGTGTGCAGCGGAAAAAGGTGGAGGTATGAAAAGGTCAGGAATCATGCTGGGAATGATTTTCGCGGGCGTCGGCTTTGCCCATGGGAATTTGGTTGTGAACGGCGGATTCGAATCTCCGCTTCATACTGAAAATGACGGGACGAATCCGGCGGACTGGCTGGTGTATGAATCCGCTGAAGGCGTAAACACCGAGCGGCAGGTCAGGACCCGCAACACCAAAGCGCACTCCGAAAGCATGGGGCTGTGCCTCGGCGCCGGACAGTCCAATCATGACGGTGAGCTGTGGCAGACCGTTCCGACCAAAGCCGGGCAAATCTATGAATTCGGGATCTGGGCCTCAACCACTTATGCTGGAAAATCCAACAACAGTTTAGAGAATTTCCGGGTTGATCTGCGGGACGGCACAGGAACCAACGGGACCGTATTGGCTACCCTGAGTTCCGGTGGAACGCTCTCGACAACCTGGCAGCACTTCTCAACGGTTGTTTTGGCTCCTTCGACCCACTTGACCATTCATATCCGTGATATTTCAACAGCGGCCGCCGCGGACAGCAACGATGTTATCCTCGATGATGTAAGCCTTGAGGAAGCGACCTGCGGGCAGGTGGTGAATGTGGATATCGATGCCATTGCGGGTTCCACTTTTTCGGGGCAGGGCGGCTATGCTGATCCCGGCAATGATTTCTGGAACAGCTCGCTCGACGGCATGACCGACCTGACGGCTTCGGACGGGGTTACCGCAACGAAGATCGATGTAACCCTTTCGGCCGGCAACCGACACGATGCCATTGGGATCAAAATTCCCGCCGGCGAGTCTCACAGTAATTTGGTGGGCGATTATTCCTATTCGAGGAACGCGGATACGACCGTTACGCTTACGGGGCTCACCGCCAGCGGGAAATACCTGCTTTATATCTACTGCCAGGGGGATGGTCTTTCCCAGAATGCATTGGTTTCGTTCGGGGGAACAACCCAGTCCACGACCGGGCTGATCGACGGCACCATCGCGAAGGGCAGCAACTATGTTGTCGCGGCTGTAACCGCTGATGCAGCCGGTCAGGTAACCGGAACCGTGGCAAGGAACGACAGCATCTATGCGGCAGTAAACGGTCTTCAGCTTGTCAAATTGAAGGAACTCCATATCGATGTGGAGGGGAATAAAGCCGAGCATCGTGCTGCCGCCATTGCCAATGCCTGGAGCAAAGATACCACCCAGGTCATTCTGGCCTATGAAGGCGAGCCGCTTGATACCGTTGCCGGCGGGGGGCTGGATAAAATCCTGGATCGGCTGGCCGGGGAAGATCCGGATTTCGGCATGATTTCGCTGGTGCGTATTCTCTACCTGAGTGACCGGCATGATAATTATTCCTACGACGATCTCATTCTCCCTGCGCTGGAAGGATTTCTCTACTGGCCCGTGCAGGGTGAGCCGGTGGAGTATGCCTACTGGTCGGAGAACCACCTGATCATGTGGCTTTCAACGGGGTATCTGCTGAAGCAGCGACAAGGCTGGGAAATGGACCACCTGCTGGAAGACCGCCTGCGCCACTGGCTGGATCTTAAGATCGAATACGGTTTTTATGAATGGAACGCACCCACCTATTGGGCCTTTACGCTTTCCGCTCTGTTGAATCTGGCCGACTTTGCCGAGGACGCTGACATCCGGAACCAGGCGGAAACGGTGGCGAACCGGCTGCTCGAAGAGATGCTGAGGCTGACCAATGACCGTGGCGTCTTCTTTGCCGTGGCCGGGCGGGGCGCATATAACAAGATCAGCCAGCCGTTCAACTATTTCCTCAGCCCCGTCATCCACATGCTCACCGAGCTGAACGACAAACCCACGGTCGCCTCGATTCCCAGCGGTTTCATGGCCACGTCCGACGTTTCCTTCGAGGGCGTATCCGCCGGCTGGTCCAGCACGGAGAACATGTCTTACGATTTCGGCCATGGCATCAGCGACTCCGTCCATGCCGGTTTTCCCCGGCAGGACCGGACCTTTTTCCAGTGGTCCGCCGGCGGTTATTTTCATCCCGATGTGGCGGACGATACGGCCTATACCTCGACCTACTATGACATTGATGAAATCCCCGAGCTGCCGATCATCCTGGCCAACGGGGGCAGTTCATTGGCGGCGACCTTCAGCCGGAGTTCCGTCCTCTCGCGAGCATCCTTCAATACCTATAAAAACAAAGGGGTGGTGCTGTCGTCGGTGGAAGCTTACTACGGCGGCTACTACGGCTATCAGCAATATCCGTGGATGGCCACGGTGGATGACCTGGCTGTTTTCACCCAGTCCGGGGAAGTTCTCAGCGACTGGGACGACCGCAGCGATGACAACGTCAACACGCACCTGCCCCGGGTGATGCAGGATGAAAACGTCGCGCTGATTATGTATTGGCCCAACACCGAGATATCCGCCGCGTTTGACACCGATGTTGCCCTGCACTGGAAGGATGCGGACTTTGATGAAACCGCCACGTACGACCGCTGGGTCATCGGACGGCGAAACGACAGCTATGTAGCGGTCTACCGCAACAAGGCCGGAACGAAAAACGGCTGGTACTATTCCACGACCACGGCGAGCGAAGGCGGCCAGTATTGGGGCGTAGTGGTGGGCAATGCCGGCACCCACGGCAGCTTCGAAAACTTCGTCGATATTATAGAGGCATCCAGCAATGCGGATTCCTACACCTATGACTTTTCAAATTTCAGATGGGAGTATTACGCCCGGATTACGGTGGACGGAAAAGAGCTGAAATATACCTGGAAGGACTGAGCCGTTTCTATTCGTTACGAGGAGACTGAACATGAAACGCGGAATCGGAATGCTGTTTACGGCTTTGGCTTTGCTTGCACAGGCCGAGGCGATTGTCGTGTCGATTGAATCGAACGCGGTTCTCCGGGCAGAAGGTATGGAGCCGGGGACGGGCGGAAGCGTTGAATACACGGACCAGCTCGCGGCAGGATTCACCAATCGCCCGGCGCTGTTTTCGGGGTTGGTGGCCGATGGCGCGGGCATGATCCACGTGCCGCTCGTTCAAACCAACCGGTCGATGTTTTTCCGGGTGAAGGGCATCGTGACCGGCGCGGTTCCGGCCGGTATGGCGGTTGTGCCGCTGGGCATAAACAGCGGATCCGATCCGGACTTCGGCACATACGCGCTGACGAACGGCGCCGCCTTCTTTGCTGATACGCCGGAAGGGATCAATGAAGCCGCCCTCTACATGGATACCATGGAAGTCACGAATGATGAGATGGTGCAGGTCATGCAGTGGGCGTATGACAACGGGAAAATTTGGGCTTCCGCTTCCGGTGTGCGCAATGCAGAAGGCGAACATCGGGAGCTGCTGGATCTGGACGACGCCGACTGCCGCATCACGTGGGACGGGTCATTGTTCGGGATGAAAAGTACCAAGGGCAGCGGCTATCCCTGCGTGGAGGTCTCGTGGTACGGCGCCGCGGCCTATTGCAACTATCGTTCGGAAATGGAGGGGAAGACCCCGTGTTATGACTTATCGGACTGGAGTTGCGACTTCGGCGCCGACGGCTACCGACTGCCGACCGGCGACGAGTGGGAATATGCCGCGCGCGGCGGGCTGTACGGCAGGCGCTTTCCCTGGGGCGACACCATTGCCCACAGCAACGCCAACTGCTTCAGTTTCAGTGCATACAGCTACGACACCAGCGCGACGGGCGGCTACCACCCGGACTACGACGTCGGGGATCTGTATACGAGCCCGTCCGGCGCTTTCGCACCGAATGGGTATGGGCTCTACGACATGGCGGGAAACGTGCGCGAATGGTGCTGGGACCCATCGGAGTCCGACCGATGCCTCCGGGGCGGCAGCTGGATCAGCCGCACGAGTAACGCCCGCTGCGGCAGCGTGGACCGGGATGCCCCGGACGGTTCGACTCATTTCTACGGTTTCCGAACGGTGTGCCGCTGAGGGTTACGGAATGACGGCTTCGATCCGGTAGACGCGGGAGGCCGCGTTCTGCGGGACGAGGATGGAGGTGGTACCGTTGCCGTCGGAGGGGTATTCGCCCATAAGCAGGAAGGTGCTGTTTAAGTTGGTTGCGGTCATGACGCGATAATTCATTCCGTCTACGCTGGGCCAGCTGAGGGTGGCCAGGCTGGCGCCGGAATCGTAGGTGATGGTGGATTTAAACACCGAGTCTTTCGATGTTGGATCGGTGCCGACATAGTATTCCTCAAGATTGGTCAGCGTGTCTCCATCCTGGTCCAGATGGGCGTCGTTCACCAGCGGATTGAAACCGTAGGCCGCTTCAAAAGTGTCGGGCATGCCGTCGTTGTCATCATCGGGATCCGTGGAGTCGGGCAGGCCGTCTTCGTCGGTATCCGTCGGTGTGGTACCGCCGCCCCCGCCGGGTGAATTTTCCGCGATATTCCAGTCATACTCGACCGGGTCTTCCGTTGGTCCCGTCGTCAGGATCTGGATATAGGTTGCTTTCACCCGGGCAAAATTCAGGGAAACATTTTCGGTCAGGCGGTCCTCGCCGCCGGAGCCGCCCGTGCTCAGGCTGGTGACGATCACATCCGTCATGGTGAGCGTGTAATATTCGACGGGTTCACTCCCGGCTTTCCGTACGGTGAGTACCGCAGAAGGCAGATGGGCTCCGTTGCTGACGTGCGTCATCAGTTTCGGGGTGGATTTATCGAGCCATTTGGTCAAGGCTACGTCCTTAAAGCTGGCGATGCCCGCACCGCCGCCGGAATGCGTGCTGCCGGAGTTGGACATGCCCCACGACCACGACAGCACGTCGATCTCATCTTTATGACTGCTGTCCCGGGATTCGCCGTCGACACCGGGAATCTTAAGAAACATATCGGTTGCGGCGCGCCCGTTGTTTGCGGTCAGAACAAGGCACGCGAACAGCCCGCTGGAGATTATCCGGGCGGTCTTTTTGATGTGGGAACCATTCATGAGTGGGTTTCCGGAGGAGCGGAATGAGTGCGATGAGATCATACGACTCTATTTGGGTATATTGGCCTGGATATCCCACCCGAACTCAACGGACTGTTCTGTTGAACCGTCGATTTTTTGCGGAATATATTCAACTTCCACCTCGGCAAAATTCAGGGTGATGTTTTCGGTCAGCCGGTCTTCTCCGCCGGAACCTCCGGTGGAGAGACTGGTGACAATGATATCCGTCATGGTGATTGTGAGATATTCGAGCGGATCAGACCCGACTTTCCGCACGACGAGGGTCGCAGATGGAATGTGTCTCCCATCGCTGATTCTGGTCATGAGCGCGGGACTCGATTTATCGAGGTATTTCGTGACCGTAAGATCCTTAAAGCTGGCTTTGCCTGCTCCTCCGCCACCGGATATATGCGTAGTAGCGGAGTTGGAAAGACCCCAGGACCAGGACAGGACGTCGATTTCATCCTTGTGCGTGTCATCCCGCGACTCTCCTTCGATGCCCTCGATTTTAAGAAACATGTCCACTGCCGCTTTCGAGGCGAACGGGGTGAATACAGAAAGCAGCAAGGCGGCGAGAATCAGTATACGGCAGTTGTTTTTCATGTCGGGTTCCCTTGTTCAAACTTGAGCAGCATGGTTTTAAACCCCTCAATAAAAATGAAAGAGTTTATATTATGATCATATAAGTAATCTTTCCGGGGTTTGCAAATGATTATAGGGCATAATTGCGGGGACCAGTTCATGGAAGCCGGGAACGCCGCCGTTTTCCAGGGATTGGAAAGGAGCGGAGTGACGCGATCTATGAAGCGCGGGCGGGCACGTCGGGGTGCTCCGCGGTATCCAGTGCTTTCAGGCGTTCCTCGGGGCCGTGCGCTTTGAGGACCTGCAGAATATCGCGGGCCCAGCGCATGTCGCAGTCATTGGTACAGGGGGCGAGGTCATCCCCATGCATGCAGTGCCCCTCGCACCGTTCGGTGTAGGCCATATGAACGGTGTGTTCGGGACCGGTATACAGTTTGACCAGGGCACCGGCTGAAATGGCCAGGGTGGTGCCGCAGCCGTCGATGTCGTGGGTAAAGAGGAACAGGCCCTCGCGGCTGTCGCTGAACGAAGCCTGATACCCATTGATATATAAACTTTCATCGCGGATCAGGTCGACGATACGCGGCCAGCAGTGGGCGCAGACCGTGCAGGTTTTAAACCCGGTTTGCTGCTTTTCCGATTTGATTCCGATCACCTTCATACGTTCCCATTATAGCAGGGTTGATGCC
>JBFJYX010000109.1:0-8763 GCA_041622415.1 Pontiella sp. | reverse complement strand
GCGCCAGGCGCAGGTTCAGTTCGGTTTTATAACTGTTATGATCGTTGCCGAGCGACCCGGTGATCTGCGCCGCGCCCCACCCGGCTTCCGGATCGGAGAGCGTCGACAGGTTGACCGCTTTAGCCTGCAGCTGCAGGGCAATGTCGAGTTGATCGAGTTTAAAATCGATATAGCGCACGGTGGCATTGCACAGTATCCGCTCAAACAGCAGCTCGGGCAGCGGCTTTTCCGGCTTCGGTTTCGGAGGGATTTTTCCAGGCTCCGGAACTTTTTCCGGCGGCGCATCCGGCGGCGGAACCGGTTCAGGCTGTTCCGGCGCCTCCTCGGCCCGCGGGCCCTTCAGGCTGTTGACATTGATTTCGCCGGCCTCGTTGCGGATGACATTTACCAGCGCGTTTTCCACCTCGACATGGTGAACAATCAGCGGTTGCTGCAGCAGCATGGATTTGACGTTGACCTTCACGTTAATGCGCTCAACCGAAGCCATATTCTCCAGCAGGAAACCCTCGGGGTTGCGGAGCTGTACGTCGTCGAGATAGAGCATGCCTTTCGGCACATCGATGGAAAGTTTGCCGACCCGGGCATCGATCCCCGTCTCGGCTTTAATCCGTGGAAGCACCACTTCGCGCATCGCTTTTGTCAGACCGAACAACATAACCACATGGAAGATGATTAAAATCACCGCCCCCAGCCCGCACATCAGCCCCAGTACTTTAAATGTCGATTTCATGAATCCGCATGGAGAATACAAGAGTCTGCCTGATTCACCACCTATTAAATTTATGAACTGACCGCCAGCGTCAGGAGAACGCTGGAAAGCGGATGCGACTGTTCGCTCAGCAGAACCATCCCCTTGCTGATCTGTATGTAGCCCCGGGTTTCGAGTTTTTTCAAATGGCGGTAAAGCGCCTGAGGCGAAATCCCGGTCTTCACCGAAAGCTGCGACTCCTCCATAGCGCCCGAGGCCACTGCCTGCACGGCCGCAATCCTGCGCTCGTGTGTGAAAGCGGTCAGATGCTTCATCACCAGGCTCATCGGCATAAACATCTCATACGCCGCACGCAGCCCTCCCAGCAACTCGACGGCACCTTCCACCTCCGGATTCGCTTCGGGCCGATAGAAAACATATTTATTCTCCCTCCTGCTGAGGATGATGCCCCGCGCATTCACCGCCCGCAGATAGGCACTCGCCATGGAGTTCCGCATACCCACCGCATCACCCAGCCGGGTGACACTCGACTCGCCTTCACGAAACAACTCCCAGACTAACCCAAGCCGCTTCTCATTCGCCAAAACGCGGCACGTCCGCCATAGCGAAGGGTGTAATTGATCCATAGTTCCGCTCCCGTAATTTCACACTTCACGAAGTGTGAAACTATTTACCACCTAATTATAAATGGATCAAATTCAATTTCACACTTCACGAAGTGTGAAATTTACACCCCTCCACAGGTCGGACCAAAGAAACTCGGGTTGCACCTGTCTCTTTATCCCTTTATGTTGTCCGCATGGGATGGTTTGATAAAAAATTTACGATCGTAGTGGCGTGTAAGGCGAACATCACGCGCAGTGCTTATCTGGACGGCTACATGAAGCAGTATCTGAAGGAGCATTATCCGCATGCCCGCAAAAAAGTGGCCGTCAAATCGGCCGGTGTCAGGGCGCGGCGCGGCAGTTCAGCCAATTCGGTGGTCAAACATGTGGCCCGCCTCAACGGCTTCAGCCTGGGCAATCACGGCTCCGACCCGTTCAGCAAAAAGCTCGTCGGAAATGCCGATGTGATTCTCGTCATGGAGCAGTGGCAAAAAGATGAACTGATCGAACGTTTTCCGAAGGCCAAGGACAAGATTTTCCGGATGATGGAATATCTCTGGCACGATGACCCGGAGGATATCCGGGATATTCCGGACCCTACCGGCCAGAACACCGCCGATTTTGAAGAGTTCATCGAAGCCGCCCACGCCGAGGTGGAACGAATCTTCCGCGAGCTGTGCCGCGAAGGGGTTATTTAGGCCTTCCGCTCATACTTGCCGAATAATTCGATGGATAAAGTCGCGGCAATTCAATGGGAGGTATTGCCATGTTGAAAACAGGTATCGTTGCAGCATTCATCATCGCATTGTCCGCTGTGGCGCACGACCCCCCCCCGATGCGCCACTGGGAGATTCCGAGCTCGGACCCGGACCGGATCTTTCTTTCGTTTATCGGTGATCCAACCACCTCGCGTGCGGTGACGTGGCGCACGGACCATACGGTTTCCAACGCGATGGCTGAAATTGCGGTGGCGCTGGGCGAACCCAATTTCAACCGCCATGCAAAGCGGGTTGAAGCGAGAACGGAAATCATCGATCTCGGTCAGATTCTCGGGAAGGAGCGCGACCCGGTGCATTACCACAGCGCTGTTTTCCAGGGATTGGAACCCGACACGCTCTATGCCTACCGCGTGGGCGATGGCGGAAAGCGGTGGTCGGAATGGATTCAGTTTCGGACGGCATCCGCTGACCACGCCGGATTTACGTTCGTTTATTTCGGTGACGCGCAGAATGATGTGCACAGCCGCTGGTCGCGGGTGATCCGCATGGCGCACCAGACCGCGCCCGATGCCGCATTTGCGCTGCATGCCGGCGACCTGATCAACCGCGCCAACCGCGATCCGGAGTGGGCGGGCTGGTTCAAGGCCGGAAGCTATCTGCATGCCCAGTGGACCGGCGTTCCGGTGATCGGCAACCACGAATACACCAATGCGGGCGGAACCAGCACGACCGAGCGAACCATGTCGGCACTCTGGCGGCCGCAGTTCACCCTGCCCGTTGTGGCAAGCCTGCCGGAAACGCTCCACGAGACCGTCTATTCTTTTGATTATCAGGGCACCCGCGTTATTGCCCTGAACTCGGCCACCGAAGTAAAGGCCCAGACGCGCTTTCTCGAGGAGCAGCTGAAAAAGCCCGGTGCCCGCTGGCTCGTGGTCACCTTCCACCACCCCCTGTTTTCGCCGGGCGGGCGCGGCCACTATGAGCCGGAAGAACGGCAGGCCTGGCTGGACCTGTTCAAAAAATATAATGTGGATCTCGTGCTGCAGGGCCACGACCACTCCTACCTCCGCGGCCAGGTTCCAATGATTGGAAACGGGCAGCCGATGGGTTTCCAGACCCTGTTTGTGACGTCGGTGAGCGGACCGAAGCAGTATCCGACCAACCGCAAGCACCTGGAAAAATACCGCCCCGAAAACTATACCCCGGCCCGGCGCGGCGAAAACACACAGTTTTTCCAGGTGATCCGGATCGAGGAAGAGCTGATCATCTACGAAGCCTACACGGCCACGGGCGAGCTCTACGACCGCGCCGTCATCCACAAGGATTTTACAACCGGCGCCAAAACCATCCACAGCGAATACGCCGGAATCGGGGAGCGCACGATGGAAAACACCATCGAGTACACGAAAAAAGGCCTCTAGTTTCAACACCAGGGCGCGCGGCGGGTCCATAGAAAGAGTTTGCGGGAGCCGTGGCCGGCAGGTACGGTCTTGCGGACTTTTATTCTGGAGATCTGTATGAAGAGTATGTTGCGCGTCGGCTTGTTGGTTATCACTGTTTTTCTGTTCACCCTTCCCCTTTCCGCCAAAGAGTTCCTGGACCTGGAAACCATCATCATCCAGGCGGCGCAGGCCACGCCGGAAAAATATCCCGACTCCGACGAAGTGCTGATTGACGACGTCATCGAAGTGGAATACCAGGCCGACGGCACCTCCGATTCGTGGGACGACACCGCCGTGAAAATCCTGACGGAGAAGGGCAAGCGCAACAGCCGCACCATGACGCTCGGCTTCGACGTGGCCTACGGCACCAACTATTTCGAACGCGTCCAGCTGATCAAGCCGGACGGAACCGTGCTGGAGATTGATCCGGTTTCCAACAGCAAGGTAATGACCGATCCGGGGCAGATGAATGCCAACATCTACAATCCCAATTCCAAGCGGCTGACCCTTTCAGTACCGGGCCTGGAGGTAGGCGATACCCTGCGCTATGTCATCCGCCGCCAGCGCTACAAAACCGTGGTGCCGGACACCTTCAGCGATTACCAGACCTTCGAAGGCTCCACCCCGTTTGAACGGATGACCTACCGCATCATTGCGCCGAAGGAAAAACCGCTGGTGAAAACGGTGTTGAAAGATGAAATTCCCGGCACCGTCGAATTCTCCAAAGAGCAGCATGAGCAAAGCGATAAAATCATCTACACCTGGCAGGTGCGCGATGTGCCGCGCATGTTTGACGAGCCCAACATGCCGACCCAGTATACCGTGGTGCAGCGCCTGCTGGTGAGCACGATTGAAAAGTGGGAAGACCTTTCGAAATGGTACTGGGAACTCTGCCTGCCGCGCCTGGAACCGACGCCCGAAATGGTGGACAAAGCCCGGGAGCTGACCGCGGACGCAACCACCACACAGGAAAAGATCAACGCCGTATTTAATTTTGTCTCCCAGGACATCCGCTACATGGGCATCACCACCGAAGACGAAGCGCCGGGCTATGAGCCGCACGATGTCAGCATGACCTTTTCCAACCGCTACGGCGTCTGCCGCGACAAAGCGGCCCTGCTCGCCTCGATGCTGCGCATCGTCGATGTGGAAGCGTTCCCGGTGATCATCATGGCCGGCCCGAAGAAAGATGAAGAGGTGCCGCAGCCCTTCTTCAACCATGCGGTCACCGCCGCGCTGGACGACGACGGAAACTATATACTGATGGATTCCACCGATGAAAACACCAAGGACATCTTCCCGACCTATCTGCAGAACATGAGCTACATCGTCGCCCGCCCCGAGGGCGAAACGCTGCTCACCTCCCCGATCATTCCGGCGGAGGACAACCTGCTGAAAATCACCTCCACCGGCGCGCTCGATAAAGCGGGCAATCTCAAGGCGGAGAGCACGATGGTGTTCGAGGGCATCAACGACACCGTCTACCGCGGCTACTTCACCAAGATTAAACCGGAAGAGCGTAAGCGATTTTTCGAAGGGCACATCAAGCGCTCCATGCCCACCGCGGAACTCCAGACCGTGGAAATTCTGCCCGAAGAGCTGCGCGACACCACCCGGCCGCTCACCGTCAACCTGACCTACACCGCCGACAATCTCCTCGTCGAAGGCCATCAGAACCGGATGCTGAGCCTTCCAAGGCTTGGAAGTTCCCTGGGCTATGCCAACTACCTGATCGGCCAGACGGGCCTCGAAGAGCGCAAATATCCGCTCTACACGCGCATGACCGCCGGCATTCGCGAAACCCTCGAGCTCAAGATGCCCGAGGACCTCGGCACGATCAATATTCCCGACTACGAAACGATCCATTCCGATGAACTCACCTGGAACGTTGCGGTGGCCCAGGCCCCCGGCAGACTGACCGCCACCAACACCTTTCTGCTCCATGCCGTGGAATTCGAGCCGGAGCAATATCTCGTGCTCAAGGACAACCTCAAGGAGATCGAATACAACCTCCGCAAAAAACTGATCCTCGATGTTCCCGCGCCCGGCAATGACGTCGAACCCGATGTACGCATCCTTTCGCGCGAAAGTTCCATCGAACTCGAACGCGCCGACAAATGGACGCAGACCGAGCGGTCGCGCGTTGAAATCCTGACCTACGCCGGCAAAAAATCGAACTCCGAAATCAAGCTGGCCTACAACCCCGCGTGGCAGCACATTGAACTGACCCGCGCGCAGGTCACCCTTCCGGACGGATCGGTGAAGGAGCTCAGCGAGGACGAGCTCAACCTCATGGATGCCGGCTGGGTTTCATCCGCCCCGCGCTATCCGGCCGAAAAACTGCTGGTCGCCAACCTGCCCGGCGTGGAGATCGGCAGCGTACTCGAATACGAGTTTGTGTCGACCGTCGAAGGCAAACCGTTTTTCTCGATGATCCAGGCCTTCAACGGCCATGAACCCATCGATTCCAAAACGCTGACCCTGTCCGCACCGGCCGACCTCAAACTGAACATCCGCAACACCGGCATCGAAGGCATTTCCGCCACGGACGCCGGCCGGAACCTTCATGTCTGGAATATGGAAAACCAGCCCGCGGTCAAGATCGAAGAGGCGCTGCCGCCGTGGCACACCTTTAATCCGGTGGTCGCCATTTCTTCCAGCGATTGGAAAACCTACGGCCAGGCGGTTCGGGCCGCCCTGCTGGCCAAAGCCCGGCATCAGCCCGATGCCCGCGCGCTGGCGGCCGCGCTGACCGCACCGGCGGATTCCGACCGCGAAAAAGCCGTTACGCTGCGCGACTGGCTCGCCGAAAATGTACGGCAGGCGGGTCCGTCGCTGACCGCCCTTCCCCTTTCGGCACTGAGCGGTGCCGATGTGACGCTCAAAGACCGCTACGGCAATAATCCCGACCGGATGATCCTGCTCTACGCCCTGCTCGATGCCGCCGGGCTCAAGCCCGAGTTTGTCCTTTCCGGCGCGGTTTCGCTGCTTCCGGAAGCCGCCGAGCTTCAGCTCGACGTACCCGACCGCCGCGCCTTTGACCGGGTGCTCGTCAAAGTCGAGATCGACGGCGAACCGATTTTCATGGGCGGCGCCTCGCAGTATGCCGAGCTCGGCACCACCCCGTACGACCGACGGGCCGTGCTGCACCTCGACGACGGATCCATCGGCCGGATCAAGGTCTCCGGCGATAAAGAAAACCGCTCGCACTCCATCATTGAAATCAGCTTGGCCGCCGATGGACAGGCCGGCATGACCAGCACCTCGATTCAGCAGGGAACGGCCTATGAAGGCTTCCACCAGGGCTATGCCGAAATCACGCCGGAAAAGCGCCGCCGGCACTATCTGGAGTTGGTGAGCGCCGTCTCCCAGTCGGCCAAAGCGGCCTCGGACCTGATCACCCAATACGACACCTATCCCGGCAAACTGGAATATTCCGTGGTCGCGGACCGCTATGCGGTGAATGACGGCGAATATCTCTATTTCACCGTGCCCGGCGGGCTGAACGGGCTGCTGTCCTACCGCTCCAACGAACGCACACTGCCCCTCGCGTGGAACGGCTATGTCGATACCATCGTGGAATATAACATCGTGCTGCCGGACGGCTACGAGCCGGTCATCCTGCCGAAGTCGTTTTCGTGGCAGGCGCCGAACCGCGCGGGTATGATTGAAATTGCGGTGGAATATTCCGAAATGGCCAACGCCATCCGCATGGTCCAGATCGCCGACCTGAAACCGGCCCTGATCGACGCCAAGGATTTCCCCGCCATCATCGAGGCATCCCGGCAGCTCTCCCACCCGGATATGCAGACGGTGCTGCTGAAAAAATCGAAATAAGGTGTAATCAAATGCGCCGTTCGTCGAACCCTCCGCAACCAAGGAGATTCGATGAAAGGGATACTCATTCTGTTCGCAGCGGCCCTGCCCGCCGTCAGCCCGGCGTACGACAAGGCGTTTGAAAAAACGCCGCCCGGAAAACTGGAAGTCAAAACCGTGCCGGAACGGACGGTAATTGTAGCCGGAATGGACGGACGTTATTTCGACGAAAACAACGACCTGTTCATGCATCTGTTCCGATACATCAAGAAAAATGAGGTATCCATGACGGTGCCGGTGAAGGCGGAAATCGATCCGGCAAAAATGTATTTCTATGTCGGGGAAAAGGATCTGAACAAAGAGCTGAAGGATTCGGAACACGTGCGGGTGATGGTCGAACCCGCGCAGGAGGTTCTGAGTCTCGGTATTCGCGGCGGATACTCGGAAAAAAACTTTGAGCAGGCGCGGAAAAAGCTGTTTGATCACCTCAACACTTCCAGAGATTGGAAGATGCGCGGACCGGCCTATGCGGTCTACTGGAACGGACCGTATGTTCCGGGTATTTTTAAACAGTTTGAAGTCCACATCCCGATCGAACGGGTCGGTAAAACAGAGAAAAAAGAATGAAACTCCACTGGTTGCAGCACGTGCCGTTTGAAAGCCTCGGTTATATCGAAGACTGGGCCGAGGATCAGGGTTTCAGCATCAGCTGCACCCGGCTCTACGACGAAGAAGACGAATTCCCGGATGTGGACGACTTCGACTGGCTCGTCATCATGGGCGGCCCGATGGGCATCTTCGACTACAACGACTATCCCTGGCTGACCGATGAAAAGGAATTTATCGAAACAGCGCTCGACGAAGAGAAGACCGTCATCGGCATCTGTCTCGGTGCCCAGCTGATGGCCGACGTGCTCGGCGCCAAGGTCTTCCCCGGACCGCAGAAAGAAATCGGCTGGTTCCCCGTCACCCGCTCGCCCGAAGCGCCGGATCTTATTCCGGAATCCCTCACGGTGTTCCACTGGCACGGCGACACCTTCGATATCCCCGACGGGGCCGTCCCCCTCGCGGTCAGCGAGGCCGGCATCAACCAGGGCTTTGTTTTTGAAAATCACGCCGTTGCCCTCCAGTTCCACATGGAAATCACCGGCGACGGTATCGAAGACCTCATTCAGGAATGCGGCGACGAGCTGGATGAGGCCCCCTATATCCAGACGGCCGCCGAGATAAAGGCCGGTTTCCCAAACCTTGGAACCGTCAACGCCGCCATGAAAAAACTGCTCGACGCCCTGCTCTGACGCCCCGCCCGCAACGATCCACCTTGACGCTGTCCGACGGGCATGGCATATATGTCATCTTTATTAACTAATAAAGGAAGTGCCATGGATCCGTCCTCCGTTGAAAGCAGTCGGGAGCTCATCAATGCGGCCCGCAAAGAAGGGAAAGGCGCCCTGTTCAAGGCGTTTGTACGG
>JBFJYX010000108.1:0-8770 GCA_041622415.1 Pontiella sp. | reverse complement strand
TCCGCCCAGCAGCATCTGTGCGCTGTTGAGGGCAACCGGATGCAGCCCGCCTTTGCGTTTGGCCACAACCACATTGCCGACGGCGGAGACAAAGGCGCCGCTGAGCAGCAGCAGGAGGCCGAAAAATTCTTTCAGCCCTTCGGGGTTCCAGGGATTGGAAGCCAGGGTGACGAATGCGACCCCGGTCATGCCGAGCACAATGCCGAAGAGCGTGCGGCCTTTTAGTTTGTCGTCGTGCATCAGCAGGTGGGCGACGAGCGCCGACGCTAGCGGACCGACTCCGATCACCATGGCGCCTTCGGCCCCGCGTACCCAGTTGAGGCCGATGAAAAAGGTGGCGTAGAGATAGACGGTGTGGAAGAAGCTGACCAGCAGCACGGTGGGGAACTCCTGCCGGAGCATGCGGAAGGGGGCCACCAGACTGCCGCAGAGGGGAATCTGCATCAGGCCGGCCAGGATGAAACGGGTTCCGGCGAGGTTGAGCGGGTCCTGATATTCGAGAGCTTTTTTTCCGGCGACAAAAGCGGAGGACCAGAGCAGGCAGGCCAGAACCGCCAGTAGATTGTTGCGAATGGATTGTGCGCGGGGCATGGCCGGCCCTTAATCGATGGCGCCGATAGACCGCGCGTGCGCTGTGATGCGTTTGGCATGGTCTTTGTCGCCGCGGTTGAGCTGCTGGAATACGCTTTCGACGGGGGAGGATGCCTCTTGTTCCATAAACTGCGCAAAGTGCAGTTCCCCCGATTCTTTCTCAATATCCACGGCAATGCGGCACGCTTCGTAGCGGTTCGTGGGTTGGCTCTTGAACCGGGCAATCAGTTCCAGCAGCCGGGCGTTCGATTTTTTCAGATCCGTGATGGAGTCCGACACCAGATGCGCCGGAAACTGATCGCGTTTGATGAGCGAGTCGCGCGCTGCGCGGATGAGCGTGGCGTGGCTTTTTTCTTCGAGATGCAGCTGCCACCAGAAGTCGCTGTCTTCGGGAAAGGCCCCGGAAAACATGCGGTAGAGCTCTCCGACATTTAATTCGAGCCGGATGCTCTGTTCAGTCAACTCCACTAGATGTTCTTTTTCCATAACGGTGCGCGAAACTTGCAAAATGACCGGAGACTGTCGAGATGTCTTTTAAGAATTAAAATGGTACAAATATACTCTGAAATATCCGTATATCGTGTGTTGAGGTTTAGGTTTATCCGCTTAAAATGAGGGCAAAGGGACAGGCTGAGTTATGGTTTCGAATACTGAAGATTTTTTCTGCGGGGATCTGCCGACCCCGTTCCGGGATGACCTCGGGACGGTGCTGGTGGCCGGTGCGACGGGCTACATCGGCGGCCGGCTGGTGCCGGAGCTGATTGAGCGGGGCTATAAGGTCCGGGTGATGGTGCGGGCGGAATCGCCGGAGCATACCGAGCGCTGGCCGGAAGCGGAAGTGGTGGTGGCCGATGCGCTCGATGCGGGGGAAGTCGCCGAGGCGCTTGAGGGCGTCGATGTTGCGTATTACCTCATCCACTCCATGCTGGTCGGGCCGCGCAAGTTCCAGGATGCCGATACGCGGGCCGCACATAATTTTCGGACGGCGGCGGAGGCGCAGGGGGTGCATCGCATCATTTATCTCGGCGGCCTGGGCGATATGAAGGCGACCCTTTCCACTCATCTGGCCAGCCGTTCGCAGGTGGCGGAAGAGTTCAGCCGGGGGACGGTGCCGACGACGGTGCTTCGCGCGGCGATTATCATCGGGTCGGGCAGTGCGTCGTATGAAATGATTAATCACCTGGTCCGTAAAATTCCGGTGTTTCTGGTGCCGGGCTGGGCGAAAACCAAATGCCAGCCGATTGCGCTGCGGGATGTGATTAAGCTGCTGGTCGGCGTGCTGGAACTTCCGGAAACGACCGGCCGGACGTTTGATATCGGCGGCGCGGATATTCTGACCTATGAGGAGATGCTGAAAACCCATGCCGAGGTGCTGGGTAAAAGGCGGTTTTTTGTCCCGTCCCCGGTTTCGAACATCGGGTTTTATTCCTACATCACGTCGCTGCTCACGCCGATTCCGGCGGCGATCACCTGGTGCCTGATGGAGAGTGTGACGCACGATGTGGTCTGCGAGGAAAATGACGTGCGGGAACTGATCCCGTTCCGGCGGCTGTCATGCAAAGAGGCGTTTGTGCTGGCGCTGTCGCGCGAAGAGCAGGATACGGTTTCGACCCGCTGGTCGGACAGCTATCCGCCGGATTATGAGCTGGCAATCAAACTGAGCGAAATCAACGGGGCGCCGACGTACACCAGTTCCTACTCGCTGGTGACGAGTAAAAGTGCGCAGTCCCTTTTCCGGTCCATCACCCATATCGGCGGAAAAAAAGGGTGGTTTCACAGCACCTTTCTCTGGCGCATTCGCGGGGGCATCGACCGATTGCTTCGCGGCGTGGGTACGACGCGCGGGCGGCGCAGCGCATCGGGGTTGCGGGTCAATGATGTGGTCGATTTCTGGCGGGTGGAGCAGATTCATTACAGCCGTCAGCTGCTGCTGCGCGCGGAGATGAAGGTGCCCGGCTATGCGTGGCTGGAGTTTCGGGTGGATCCGATTTCCGGGAATAAAAACCGACTCTCTGTAAATGCCTATTATAAAACCAAGGGGCTGTGGGGCCGTACGTACTGGTATATCTTCCTGCCGTTCCATCACTTTATTTTCGATGACCTGATCAAGCAGATTGAAAAACGCAGCATCGATTGATGCGGCAGATGCCGCAGGGCGTCATTCAATCACGCGGATGCGGTCGAACGGCCAGTAGACGGTTTTGACTTTGGCGATAATGCTGCGGCGCGATATGGGCCCGTAAAACCGTCCGTCGAGGCTCATGTTCGGTGCCGTGTTGTCGCCCAACGTCAGATATTCATCCTCGCCCAGTACAATGGTCTGCCCGGCATCGGACAGCCGGCCGGCGTTTTCATATTCCAGGGTCTGGAAAATTTCGGGCGCGTCTACGGCGGTCCCGTTCACCGTCAGCCGGCCTTCCTGAATGGACAGGGTTTCCCCGGGCAGCCCGGCAATGCGCTTTACATAGACCGTGTTGGTTTGCACGCCGGGGAAATCAAGTCCGCCGGTGTTGAAGATTACGATGTCTCCGCGCTGCGGTTCGTGGGCGAAGTAGGCGAGCCGGTCGGCCAGGATGTAGTCGCTCATAATCGCGGTGCCGCTCCAGATCACATCGCCTTCGTTGTAGTGGCTCTTCGGCAGGTTCGGCATGGCGTAGGCCGGAATGGAGTGGCGCGTTTCACCGATGCTGAAGGTGAAATGCCGGTCTTCGACGCGGGGCTCTGTCAGCGGACCCGATGCCGCCGCCCGGAAGGTTTCGGCATACCGGCCATAGAGCAGGTGGTCCAGAAAGGAGGTGTCCTCCAGCTCATCGATGGTGTGAACGCCCATGAGCGTCGGCTGCATCGCACCGGTTGGGATTTTATAGTTCATGACCGGCAGCGCCATGTTCAGGGTTCCTTTAAACATGCTGAGCAGTACGATGCTGCCGACTACCGCCGCCCAGTGACGCGCCGGCATGTGCGCGATCGGCCGCCATGAGGTGATGAGGATGTAGAGCGAAAGCGCCGGCGTGAGAAGCGCCGTGATGACGAGGCCGAGGCCGATTGCGGTTTTGGCGGGGAGGATCGCAATCTGCATTCCGATGATGGGAATCAGAAAGGTCAGGGCGAGCAGCAGAATGCCCCGCTTGCGTTTGCCGGTGAGGAAGTGGGTCAGGCCCGGAACAAACAGGGCCAGTACGAGGCCGAGGAATTTCGGGTAACAACGTTGTGTCTGCGGTTCTATATCCATTCTTCAGGGTCCACCTTGTAGTAGTTGCGAAGCCGTTCGAAGAGCTCCGGATGTTTGTTTTTAAGCTGACGTGGTTTTTCGAAAAAGGTTTCGGTCACAACGGCGAAGAACTCGGCCGGATTGGTGGCGCCGTAGGCATCCATGACATCTTTATGTCCGCGGTCGGTTTCTTCGACGAGGTGTTCAAACTCGTGCCTGAAGACGCGGGCCCAGGTTTGATAGGCGTTGTTTTCTCCAAGGATTGGAACGCCGTCCGCCACGCCGTCCTCCTGATCCAGCTGATGCGCAAACTCGTGAAAGGTCACGTTGTGGCCGTCTTTGAAATTACGGGCGCCCCCTTTGACGCTGTCCCAGGAAAGCACTACCGCGCCGGTGTTCCAGGACTCGCCAAGCCGGGCGGCTTCGCCGTCGGTGTAGGTATGCGGATAAAGCAGGACGGTTTTGAGCCGGGGATACACTTGCGCATTCCGGCCAAGCAGCAGCATGCAGGCCTGGGCCGCTACGGTGACCTTCATCTCTTCGGTCACTTCGAGCCCGCCGCAACCTTCGAACTTCTTTTCGGCAAGGAAAACCTGCATCAGGCCGGCGAGCTTCTTCCAATGGTTGGAACTCAGCTTTTCAGCCATCGGAAGCGTCTTTTTCAGCGTGCCGAACCAATGCCCGGGCGGGGGCGACTGCATGAGTTGTTCCCGGCGTTGCTGTTTTACTTTGCGTTGTAAAACGAAAACAGCGGGGACAAGCAGAAGGATGAGGATCAGGAGCAGTAAGGGAAACATGATCAGTTCAATTGAGGGCGGCCAGCAGAAGGGTGTGACCATATACATTGTTCGGAATAGCCAGGCGATAGTGTTCTTTGGTCACTTCAGCCATATCGCGATTGCTGAGCTTGGACAGGTGGCGCAGGAGTGCGGTCATCGGTATGGAGGTTCGGGCCGCCAGTTCGGCGGGCTGCATGGGGCGGTGTTGAAGCGCTTTAACGATCGCTATGCGCCGCTGGTGCGTAAAAGCAGTTGTGTAGTGAATGATTTCCTTGTTTTTCATCTCCGTGCCGAATGCGTGTTTTAATGCGTTCAAAAGTTCTGCAGTACCATGCACATTCACGTTCGGCATGGCGATGTAATAGACATGCCGGCCTTTGGGTTCCGCCTGAATCAGGCCCCGGGCACTGATTGCCCGAAGATAGGTGCTGGCGAGATTGGGCGGGATGTTCACCCGCATTGCAAGGGACGCAACCGTGGATTTTCCGCCTTCAACCAGATACCTGATCAGTTGCAGGCGCGGCTCATTGGCTAAAACCCGGCATGTCCTCCATAGAGATGGTCTGAGCTCGTTCATGATTTTCAGTTTAACCATACCTCAAGAGGTGTGGCAGTTAAAATTGCAAAATATGAGTTATATTTTAAATATACTTACACACCTCAAGAGGTATGAGGTGACAGTGGTGCTGCAGAGGGGGAGACGATAAACCGTCAGGGGATGCGGGATATGATTTTCTGCGCGATGATTGAGAGCATCTCTTTTTGCTTTTCAACCGGGGTGCTGCGGTCGAGCCGGGTTTCGAGCGTGCCGGACCACACTTTTTTTCGGCTTTTCGTGTCGTAGATCAACAGGGTGAGGGTGCCAACGTCGATGGTGTAGGCGTTGAGGTCAGACTGTTTGTCATTATATCCCCATTTCGCTTTACCTGGATTGTAGGTGAAACCGCCGGTAAGCCGGGGTTCGCCGGCGCTGTTCTCCGGTCCGGCATATTCCTGATGCTCAGCCAACTTGATGTAGTAGACGATTTGGATGTCTGCCTGATCGGTGTCGAGGACCTGTTTCCATCCGCGGGCGGCCAGCTGGTTGTTCAACGCAATCTGGACGTTTTTGCTGATCAGGGTGTCGTCTTCTTCGAGTATTTTTTTTGGGGCCTGGACCCATTCGTAGGTGTTTACGGCGTTGAAATCAAAATCCCGGTCGGCCCGCGATTGTACTTTGGGGAGGGAGCAGCCGATGAGCAGCGCGGTGGAGAGTGCAAGAAGGGCGAATGCAGTATATTTCACGGGGTCTCCTTTGTTGGAAATAACTATAGGTTCTGCCAACATGGCTGTCTATGAGTAAAACAGACGTCATAATAATCGGAGGCGGTGCGGCGGGGCTGATGGCCGGGGCGACGGCCGGAGAGCTGGGGCTGAAGACGCTGGTGCTGGAGCGCAAGGCCAAGCCGGGGCGTAAGCTGCTGATGTGCGGTAACTCGCGCTGCAATCTGACAACCAATATTTCCGAGGACCGGATGATCCAGATGTTCGGCCGGCCGGTCGGGCCATTTCTTGAGCCTGCCCTGAAAGCCTTCACGCCGTCGATGCTGCAGCGCTGGTTTGCGGCGAATGGACTGAAGACGGTTGTGAAGGCGGGGAATAAAGTTTATCCCCATACTGAGCGGGCGATGGATGTGCTCAACCTTTTTACGGACCTGCTGCGTGACCGGGATGTTTCGCTTGCCTGTTCGTCGGCGGTCCAGACCCTGGAAAAGAGCAGGGGCGGATTTCGAGTGACGACCGATAATTTTATCGTGGAAAGCAAGTATGTGCTGATTGCCACGGGCGGTATCAGCTATCCGAAAACCGGTTCGGTCGGCGACGGCCAGGTATGGGCGAAGAAGCTGGGCCACGCCGTTGAGCCATATCGTCCGGGCCTGGCCGGTTATGAGGTGGATCCGAAGGTGATTAAAGGGCGGATCGGGAAGGTGTATGAAAAGGTCGCGGTTGAAGTGATGTCCGGCGGAAAGGTTCTCGGCGAGACCCGCGGCGTGTATGAAATTGAGAAATGGGGGGTGGGAGGAACGGCCCTTACGGATGCGTCGCGGATCATTTCCCGGGACAACCTGAAAAAATATTCCCTGAAGATTACTTTTTTCGACGGCGGGTCGGAGGAGATTCAGCCGCTGAGGATGCGGCCGGTGAAAGAGGCGATGGTGACGGTCGGCGGGGTGGCGCTGGATGAAATCGACCCAAAGACGATGGAATCAAAGGTTTGTCCGGGGCTCTATTTTGCCGGCGAAGTGATGGATGTGGACGGACCGACGGGGGGCTATAATCTGCAGGCGGCCTTTTCCTCGGCCCGGTTGGCGGTCGCCCATATCGGGAAACGGTGCGGAAAGAAAGGGCTCCCGGCTTTGGATGCGCCGAAGGCGAAAAGCGGGCCGGGGCGGCGTCGAAAAAGGTAGGATGGGCGGGAAGCTGTCCTGCTTAATGGTTGCCATTCTGTTGACGCTCTGTATGGTGCGATTTTTATAATTAATTACAACATGAGGACGATTTAATGATCGAAAACGGACAGAAAGTTAAAATTCACTACACCGGAACCCTGGATGACGGCACACAGTTCGACTCTTCCGCCGGCCGTGAGCCCCTGGAATTCGAAATGGGTGCCGGCATGGTAATTCCCGGTTTCGAGCAGGGCGTTTCTGACATGGAAGTCGGCGAAAAGAAATCGATTCACATTCCGGCGGCCGAGGCCTATGGCGAAGTGCGTGAAGATCTGATCATGAATTTTGAAAAGTCCCAGCTGCCGGAAGATCTGACCCCGGAAATCGGCATGATGCTGCAGATGCAGGGACCGCAGGGACAGCCTGTACCGGTTACTGTGAAAGCCGTCGAAGAAGAGCACATCACCATCGACGCCAACCATCAGCTGGCCGGACAGAACCTGAATTTTGAGCTGGAACTTGTCTCTGTAGGTTAAGTTTCAGTCTTTGGGCTATGGAAGAGACTGCTGTTCCATACTGTGAGCCGCCACCCCGCGATGTCATTCCGATGTTGACGGTTGTGGCGGTTTTTCTTTTGGTGTCCCTGATTTACCGATGGGCATACAATCGCAGGATATCGCGGAAAAATAAGAAGTAGAGCGGGGTGAAAAGGCGGGGGCGGCACCTGGTCTGCAGCCGGCACAGCTGGTGTTTAAATGCCGTAATCCCGTTTCCCGAGCCGGGCGCCCGGAGCGCCATTTAATTTATTTTTAATTTTCCCGTTGACCGTTCAGATCCTTCTCTATACATTCCCCACCTCTTTCGCGAGAAAGACTGCTTTTAAAGCGCACCCGTAGCTCAATTGGATAGAGCACCTGACTACGAATCAGGAGGTTTCAGGTTCGACTCCTGACGGGTGCGCCACTTTTTTGCCCGCACATTGATGCGGGCTTTTTTTATGTCTAGTTGCCGTGTTAGCTTCAATGCATGAAAACTGTGCTATTGGCCATTCTTATTGGGGCGGCGTCTGCGTCGGCTGAAAATGAAATCAGGGTTTGGGACGGCGCAATGCCGGGCTCGGCATGTGAGCCGCCGGAAGAGGTGAAGCCGGACCGGGGGGACGGGGTGATTCGTCTGACGAATGTCAGTGTTCCGACCCTGTCGCTTTATCTGGTTGATTCTGAAGAGCCGGTTCCTTTTGTGATTATCTGTCCGGGCGGCGGCTATTCTATTCTCTGCATGAATAAAGAGGGGACCGAAGTTGCCGAGTGGCTGAATTCGATCGGCGTTTCCGCCGCGGTGCTGAAATACCGGGTGCCGAAAAACCGCGCCGGGGCGCTGGAGGATGCAAAGCAGGCGGTGCGCCTGGCGCGCGAAAGTTCCAGGGATTGGAATATTGATCCGGAGCGGGTCGGCATGCTCGGCTTTTCGGCGGGCGGACATCTGACGGCGGCGTGCAGTACTTCGGATGTCCGGCCTGATTTTTCGGTGCTGGTGTATCCGGCGTATCTCTTTAAAAAAGGCACCCTTGAACTTTCTGAAGAAATTGCGGTGAATTCCGGGACCCCGCCGGCGTTCCTTGTGCAGACGAAGGATGATGTAAAATATTACCGAAGCACGCTGGCATACACCGCCGCACTGGATGAAGCAGGTGTGGCGGTGGAATCGCACCTTTTTGCGAAGGGCGGGCATGGTTACGGGCTGCGCGATACGGGGCGCCC
>JBFJYX010000107.1:0-8781 GCA_041622415.1 Pontiella sp. | reverse complement strand
CGGACGGAGGGCGCTGCGGCCACGCCGTAGCGAAGTCCGGACGGAAATTTTATCCGAACGGCGACCCGGGATTTCGCACTTCCAATGATTGGAAAACCCAAATGTTCTCATTTTGTTTACTTTTTATACATATCGGGTTGTGGACGGGCGGCGGAGTGACGGATGGCCGCATGGATGGCATGAAGACTGCTTAATAAGGTTAACACTTAAGGAAATATCAGAGATTTACAGAAACTGACGGGATGAATTTACGACGAACAGCATTGGCGGGAGCGGTCCTTATTTCGGGGACGCTGTCCTACGCGCTCACCACCCAGGAGCTCCTGCAGTCGATTGAGCTTTCTGCAAGGAACGAGCGGGCGCTGAGCCGGGATGAATGCGTGAAACTGGCGCAGGAGAACAACCGGCTCTGCAAAATTTCCGAGTATGACGTCAAAATTGCGCGGGCCCTGTTGAACCAGGCGAAATCTGCGTATTGGCCCAGCGTCTCGGCCGGCCTGGTGGCGGGGGTCATGGATGAGCCGCTTATTTTCGGCTATCCGGCCTCGACGATTCCCACCGATATTCCCACGTCCACGGGGCCGCTGGAAATTGATGTTCCGGCCCAGGATATCGAGATGACGGGCAACAGCATCGTCATGGCCTCGCTGAACCTGAAGTATTATGTTTACACCGGCGGGATCCGGCCGGCGATTAATGAGCAGGCCCGGTACGGGGTTGAATATGCCGAACAGGGCGTCCGCCGGACGGAACAGGAAGTGATCTACGATGTGGAGCGCGCATACTACGGCGCGGTACTGACCCGCAAACTGGTTAAAATTGCGGATGAGACCCTCCAGCGGATGGAAGCGACGCTTGAGCTGACCGAACGGCTTTATCAGGAAGGTTCCGGTTTTGTGAAAAAGACCGACTACCTGAAGAATAAAACCGTGGTGGAGGTGATCCGCTCGATTAAATCCTCCATGGAGACGATGCAGTTCAAGGCGGATACGGCCCTGGTTAACCTGACCGGACTTCCGCGCGGCACCCGGATTATTCCGCGCGACACGGAGCTGCCCGGCGACGTGCCTGTGCCGGATGCGGAACAACTGATTATGCAGGCGCTGGATGCCAATCCGCAACTGGCCGGCGTGCGGGCCGGCATCGGCGCATATTCGGCCCGCGTGGATGAAGCGCGCGGCAGCTATAAACCGAAAATCGGGCTGTTTGCCACGTATGTGCATACCTACAGCGAGCTCGATACGGGGATGATGCATCCCGACAATAAAAACTTTATCGGCGTCGGCGTCGGCGCCGAACTGCCGTTGTTCGAAGGATTCCGTAATAAGAACCGGGTGCTGGAAGTCAGCCTGGAGCTGCAGAAACTCCAGGCCCAGGAAAATGCGCTGATCGAAGGCATTGCGCTGTTGATCCAGCATGCGCATGCGGAGCTGGCCAGTGCGCAGGAGCGCGAAGTGTCCACCGGTAACGGCCTGCGCGCCGCCGCGGAAAACCGCGATTTGAATGTGCGCGCCTATCAGCAGGAACTGGTGGAGACGGAAGACGTTATTGAGGCCCAGTTCATGGAAGCCTTTCTGGATGTGAATTATCAGAAGACCCTGTATGAGGTCATCGAAGCCCGCGCCCGGCTGAATATGCTGGTCGGTTCGGGATCCGCACCGATCGACGGGGGAACCTTTTAGATGAAAAACGCTGCGTCCAGAAATATAGGCTTTAAAGCGGTTCTGCTGGCGGCGGTCCTCGGCCGGCTCCTGCTGCCCCTGGCCGGTGCGCAGGAGCTGCCGGTGTTGACAACCGCCTATTCCGAAGCGCTGCTCGGCGAAATGAACCTGAACACGGTTCAGGCCACGACCGCATTCTGGATCGACAGTTTCGGTATTCCGAAGAACGTCTGCAAGGCCGGCCGGGTTGAGTTTTACCGCGATGCCGCGTCCTGGCGCGACGGGGCCCGCGCGCAGTCCTATGAGCTCGGCTTTATGCTGGTGACGGATTACCTGGAAATGGAAGCCGAAGATTTCCTGGAACCCTGTTTTGTTTTTACCGATTCGGGCGATGACGGAGCGGAACTGCTGCTGATTGCTTACGGCGGTGATTCGCCGGTGGAGCTGGCGGATCTGAAGGGGCAGGAGCTGTTCTTTATGAAAGGCTCTTACGACACGATTACGCACCTGTGGATCGATTCGCTGCTGGCGGCCGGAAAGCTGGGGCCCGCCCCGGAATTTTTCGGTCCGATCGTCGGCGAGGAGCGGGCGCAGGATGTTATTCTTTCGCTGTTATGCGCTCAACGGGGGGGCTGCGTCGTTACGCGGTCCGGTTTCGAAATGATTCAGGAGCTGAACCCGAAGCTGGGGGAAAACCTGGTCGTCCTGGCCCGCTCGGAAAAATTTGTTCCCGTCATGATCTGTCGCCCGCGGAACAGCGATCCGGAGCTTGGAAACCAGGTATGCGCTGCGCTCGGCAGCCTGCAGGACGATCTGGTGGGCCGGCATATCTTAATGTCGTTCCGGATCGGGGGCTTCCAGCCGTATAAACCGGAGACCATTGCTCCGGTGCGCGCCCTTTTTGAAGCACGCAGAAAAGCGGCCGGGCCCAAGGTTCAAATCGACAAGAGGACCGCGCAGCGGCGGGGGGGGAAACGATGACCAAAGCGACAGACCTGTATTCACGCCGACCGGCTTCAAGACGGTTTAAAGGGCTTTCCAGTATTCTGATGCGCACGGCGCTGCTCTCCTGGCTGGTGAGCATTGTTTCCATCATCATTTTTGCCTTTAACGTTATTCCCCAGCAGAAACAGATTTTCCTCGATGTGCTTGAATCAAAGGCGCAGGTGCTGACCTCCTCCATCCACGATGTGGCCGCCAGTGCCATCGTGACGGAGGATTACAGCGAGGTGGTCGACCACAGCATGGAGATTATCCGCGATAATCCCTCGGTCAGCTATCTGGTGCTCACGCGCCAGGACGGTTTTTCGCTGATGCACACCGCCGAAGGCTGGAGCATCGAGGAAAAGGACGGCTACTGGAGCGAAGGCTTCGGGGCGGGCGCGCCGGCCGGGGCCATCCGCAACTGCGGTATCGTTGAGGAGGACTCCTATCATTATGCGTCCTCGTTTGATTTTTCCGGCATCAACTGGGGCATCGCCCACATCGGTCTTTCGCTGGACCAATATCATGCCGGGGTCACGGCGGTGTACAAACGTACGGCGTATGTTGCGCTGCTGTGTGTGCTGGCCGGCCTGCTGGCGTCGCTGTTCTATGCCTCCCGCCTGGTCAAGCCGCTGCTCACGCTTGAAAATGCCGTGCATGTTGTGGCCGAGGGCGACCTGGGGGTGCGGGCGGATATCCGGTCCGGGGACGAGGTGGAAAGCCTGGCGCATGCCTTTAATAAAATGACCCAGTCCATTCAGGACCGCGAAACCCTCGTGCGGGCCCAGAACCGCCAGCTGGCGGCATTGGCCACCGAAAAGGTGCTGCACGCCGGGGATATTCTGGAGTCCGCCAAACGCATCTGCGAGGCCAGCGCGGCCACGCTGTTTGTGGAACAGGTCGGTATCTGGCTCTTTAATGAGGACGGTTCGGTGATGGAAAGCCTGGGCCAGTTTTCCCGCAGCGAGCACCTGCATTCCCGGGGATCCTCGTTTACGTATGAAGGGAATGAACCCTATTTCCAGGCGTTGGAAGGACACCGCGTTCTGGCGGTTGGAAACGTATCGCAGGATGCCCGCACCGCCTGCCTGATGCAGACGCGGCTGCGCGAAACCCCGGTGCGCTCCATCCTGGATTCCGCCATTCGAATCGGCGGGCGCCTGGTGGGCGTCATCAGCCAGGTGCATACCGGCCCGCAGCGGAGCTGGACGCTGGAAGAGGAAAACTTTGCGGGCTCGCTGTCCGACCTGATGGCGCTGGCGCTGGAGGCGCACGACCGCCGCGCGGCCCAGGATGAACTGGTGGCGGCCAAAGAGGCGGCCGAAAGTGCCAGCAAGGCCAAGTCGCAGTTCCTGGCCAACATGAGCCACGAAATCCGTACGCCGCTCAACGGGGTGGTCGGTATGCTCAAGCTGCTGCGGGGAAGCCCCCTGACCAACAAGCAGGAGCGTTTCGTGAGTAAAGGCATCCTTTCCGCGGAAGCCCTGCTGGTGGTGATTAATGATGTCCTCGATTTTTCGAAGATCGAGGCCGGTATGCTGGAGATCGAGCACCTCTCGTTCAACCTGACGGACATCACCGAAAACACCACCCAGATGTTTGCCCAGCGTGCAGAGGAAAAAGGACTGGAGCTGGCGTGCTTTATTCATAATGACGTGCCGAAGATGGTCAACGGCGATGCCCACCGTATCGGCCAGGTGCTGATTAACCTGATCGGGAACGCCATCAAATTTACCGAGCGCGGCGATGTGATTGTCCGTGTGGGCCTCGAAAGCGAGGATGAGGAGTATTCCGTGGTCCGCTTTGAGGTCAAGGATACCGGGATCGGCATCAGCCTGAAAGAAAAGGAACGGATCTTCGAGGCGTTTATGCAGGAGGACAGTTCCACGACCCGCCGGTTCGGCGGCACCGGGCTGGGCCTGGGCATCAGCCGGCAGCTGGTTGAACTGATGGGCGGCTCGATCCATGTCGAGAGCAGCCCCGGCCTGGGTTCCACGTTCTGGTTTACGGTCAGGCTCACCCGCGCAGTTGAAAAAAACAAGGGACCGGCCCGCCGCAACGATATGCAGGGACTCCGGACGCTGATTGTGGATGATCATGCCACCAACCGGGAAATTCTCAGCTACGAACTCGATACCTGGGGTTGCGAAACCGCCGAGGCCGTGGATGGTGAGCAGGCGCTGGAACTGCTCAAACAGAATGCCCTCGACGGCCGGTCGTTCGACCTGGCGATCATCGACTGGAAGATGCCCGGGCTTAACGGCGAAGAACTGGGCCGCAAGATCAAGGCCGATCCCATGCTGGGAAAAACGGCCATGGTGATGCTCAGTTCGGTGAGCGAAATGAATCCGGCCCGCCTGCGGGAAGCCGGGTTCGATGCCTGCCTGTCCAAGCCGGCCCGCCAGTCGGAACTGTACGATGTCATTATTGATTCGATTAACGATGTGCACGACGACGGTCCGGCAAAGGCCCGGCCCGAGCCGGCGGTGCCGGCGGACCATACCGGGGTCCGGATTCTCCTGGCGGAGGATAATGAAATCAACCAGGAAGTGACCACGGAGATTCTCAGGATGTCGGGCTACACCTGCGACGTGGTGGTGAACGGCCGCGAGGCGGTGGATGCCGCGCGGTCCGGCTCCTACGACCTGCTCTTTATGGATTGCATGATGCCGGTGATGGATGGATACGAGGCGACCCGCTGTATCCGGGAGCTGGAAAAAGAGACCGGCCGGCATCTGTCGATTGTCGCGCTCACGGCCAATGCCATGAAAGGCGACCGCGAAATGTGCATCAGAAGCGGCATGGATGATTACCTGAGCAAACCGCTCGATCCGGTGGAAACCGTGGCGATGGTGCAGAAATGGTTTACGCCGCTGAGCGGGCCGGAAGCGCCGGCACTCCTTCCGGAGGACGACGCGGGCCCGATTGTTTTCGACCGGCAGCAGCTGCTGAAGCGCTGCATGGGCAATGAAGTGCTGGTGGAAAAACTGATCGCCAAATTCTTCGAGCAGCTCGCGGAAGATGTGAATAAACTCGAAGCCGCTTTGGCGGATCAGGATGCCGATGCCGTGGTGCATACGGCTCATCGTATCAAGGGGGCTTCGGCCAACCTCTCGATGGAAAGCCTGTATGTCGCGGCCGCCGGGGTCGAGGGCTTTGCCCGCGACGGCGATCTGGCTGCGGCGTCTTCAGGTTATAAGGAACTGAATGCCGAGGTCCTGCGCGTCCGGCATTATATCGAAACCATGTCCCCCGTTGGGCAGGGTGCTTAGCAAAAGGAAATACCGATGATCCCGACCCCGGAAAATAAACCCCTTGTTCTTGTTGCGGACGATGACATTACCATACGCATGATTGCCCGGGAGTGCCTGGAGGAATCCGGGTTCAGGGTCGAAGAGGCGCAGGATGGCCACGAGGCGGTTGAATTCTGTACGCATAACCAGCCGGACGCGGTGATGCTGGATGTGCTGATGCCGGGCATGGGGGGCTATGAATCCTGCCGCCGCATCCGCGCGGTGCCGGGTAATGAAAATCTGCCCATCCTCATGATGACCGCTTTGGACGACGTTGCCTCCATCGAAGCCGCCTATGCAGCCGGCGCCACGGAGTTTACCGGCAAGCCGGTGAACTGGACGATCGAGGCCCATCGGCTGACCAGTATGATCCGGGCGGCGGAAACCGCGAAAGAAATCTATATTTCCAAACAGGAGTGGGAGCGCACCTTCAATGCGCTGGATGAAATCATTACCATCCAGACGGTTGACCGCAAGGTGGTCCAGGCCAACGCCGCCGCCATTGCGGCTTCGCGCACCCCGATGGAATCCGTGATCGGCAAGAGCTGCGATGAGTTGTTCTGTGACCCGCTGGGGGGTTGCGCGACGTGTCCGGTGCAGGAGGTTATTGACTCCGGAGAGAAAAAAGTGGTGGAGCGGGTGAGCGAATGTATGGAAGGCACCTTCCTGGTTTCCGTTTTTCCGGTCTTCGACGATGCCGGCAACCTGATGCGCATCATTCATATGGCGAAGGATATCACGGAGCGTCAGCAGCTCGAAGATGAGGTGCGGCGGGCGCAGAAGATGGATGCGGTCGGCACCCTGGCCGGCGGCCTGGCTCATGACTTCAATAACCTGCTCCAGGTGATTATCGGCTATACCGAATTGGCCACCATCAAATTCAAGCCCGAGGATACGGTTTATCAGTATCTCTCCGCGGTGAAGGAAGCGGCGTGGCGCGGCAATGAGATTACCCGTCAGCTGCTGACGGTCAGCCGTAAAACCGACAGCAGGAAACAGCCGTTGATCCTCAACGAGCTGGTGCGCAATGTTTCCAAGCTGCTGGAATATACCATTCCGAAAATGATTTTCCTGCAGGCGGAACTGACGGACGATATCTGGGCGGTGAATGCCGATCCTTCGCAGCTCGAACAGATGCTGATGAACCTGGCGGTGAATGCCAAACATGCGATGCCCGAAGGGGGCTCACTGATCTTCCATACCCGGAACGTGGAGCTGGATGCAAAATACTGCAAGGTGCATCCGGAACTGAAGCCCGGCAATTATGTGATGCTGTCCGTCACCGACACCGGCTGCGGCATGAATCAGGAAACCCAGGCGCGGATTTTTGAACCGTTTTTCACCACGCGTGCCGCGGAGGATGGAACCGGCCTCGGCCTGGCCATGGTCTACGGCATTGTGCAGGAGCACGACGGTCATCTGATCTGCTACAGCGAAGTGGGCGAGGGCACCTCGTTCAAAGTGTACCTGCCGGCGCTGGGGACGGATACACGTCTCCCTGAGAGCACGACGGAGGGCAGAACGGTCGCGGGCGGCAGGGAAATGATTCTGCTGGTGGACGATGAACCGCGCATTCGGCATTTGGCGAAAAAGCTGCTGGCCAATGCCGGGTATCAGGTACTGCTGGCCGGCCACGGACAGGAAGCGCTCGAGATTTATGCTGAAAACAGGGCCGACATCGATTTTATCATCCTCGACCTGAATATGCCGGTGATGGGCGGTCTGGAATGCCTCGATACGCTGCGCCTGAAGGAGCCCGAACTGCCGGTCCTGCTGGCCAGCGGCTTTGCGCGGACGGACGAGAGTGAGAAGCGGCTGAATAACCGCTATACCGACTACATCAACAAGCCCTACCACGAAAAAGAATTCCTGACCAAGGTTCGCTCCATGCTCGACGATCTGGTCTCTCCCCAAAGTCGTAAGCATACCACGGCCTGAACGTGCCGCGGTACGTGAAGGATGCCGGTGCTCTCCGTGGAGCGGTGCCGGCGGATGCAGGTCTTCAGGCGGTGTGTTTGTTGATCAGGTGGAACAGCCCTTTGCGGCTGACCGGTTTGGGCAGGTAATCATTCATCCCGCAGTCCAGGCAGCGCTGCCGGTCCTGCGCCATCGCATTGGCGGTCAGGGCAATGATCGGGGTCAGGTTGCGCGGCTCATCCATTTCACGAATGTGCGTGGTGGCCTCGTAGCCGTCCATCACCGGCATTTCGCAGTCCATCAGAATCAGATCATACTCCGGCCCGTTGCTGAGCAGCTTGAGCGCGGCTTTTCCGTTTTCGGCCGTGTCGACCGTGCAGCCGGCTTTCCGCAGCATCATCGCGGTGGCGGTCTGGTTCACCTTGTTGTCTTCCGCCAGCAGGATGCGCAGATCCGGAGTGCGGATGGTGTGACCCTGATCCATGTTCGGCAGTTTGATCGGCGCCGGCCGGTTGGCCTGCGGCAGGGTAAGCTGCAGGGCGAGCCGCGTGCCGGTTTTGGACGCGCAGGACAATTCCAGAGTGCCGCCCATGAGTTCAACCAGATGTTTCGAAACCGCCAGGTCCGTGCTGTGGGCTTTACGGCTTTGAGCCGGGTCCCGCCCGCCGGCCGTATCGGCCTGCAAAGCTTCGAGCGTACCTTCGTTGAGAATGCATCCGGGTGCCGCCAGTTCAATGCACACTTTGGCCCCGGCCTGGTCTTTTCCCGCGCAGCTGATATTGAGCGCGGTTTCGGACTGTTCCCGGGAAAATTCCAGCACGGTGCGCATAAAATTGCTGAGAATATGCTGCAGGAGGTTTGCGTCGGCCATAACCGACAGGGGCACATTATCGCCCGCAGCGCATGAAAGGCGGATCTTTTTATCG
>JBFJYX010000106.1:0-8823 GCA_041622415.1 Pontiella sp. | reverse complement strand
GTCGGGGGCGAGGAATCATCGATCCGTGTATTTCCGGGCCCCACGCGATAGCCGAATTTAGTGGAGATGACCCATTGGTCCCGCCGGCCCTTCAGCGCCTCGCCGACGCGCCGCTCCGATTCGCCGGCACTGTACTGCTCCGCCGTATCAATGGCATTGATCCCCCGGTCGCCGAGTTCATGAATCATCCGGATCACCTGCGCTTTGCCGGGATCCGGATGACCGTCCGGTTTACCGTCGAAAAACAGCGGCCCGCCCAGCTGCCACGCGCCGATGGTAAGGGCCGAAACTTCTATTCCGGTTTTTCCAAGCTGATGGTATTTCATCGAATATGTCCTTTCTGTCGATTCGACCGAATGCCGCGGCGGCACAGCCGCTGTTAGGTCCTGATTCTTTTTCTCCAGGCAAAACCGCCGAGGCCGAAAATAAGACAAAGTCCAAGGCTCGAAGGTTCCGGAATCTGCATCACGGAGACGTCGTCAAAATAGACGCTGTTCGTGCTTCTGACATAGGAATAAAGGCCGGCGTGTCCTTCTGAATAACGGCTGTCCGTCCCGGAAAGGGTTTGCAGGAATTCGTGGTGCCCATCAGCCTCCACCCGCCAATAGCTGGCGGAAATATGATCACCCACCGTCGTCAGTTCCGCATAAATATTATTCTGCCGGGCATCGAAAGCATAGGTTTCGGAAAATCCGATGAGGTTGTCCATATGAACTCCGCCGTCGACCTGCACCCCCAGGGCAAAACTGAAGTTGGTTTCCGTCATCCAGCAATAGGTGATGTATCCATCCTGCTCAACCCCGCTCCCATTGGCCCTCAATATCAAACCGGTGGATTTGGAGCCCCACGCGTCGGTGATCCCCGCGCCCATATAGCCTGAAATTTTTGCATCGCTGAAAACGAAGTCGGGTGCGACGGCCCGGTTTTCTCCGGCGCCGCTATCCGGATTTTCGAACACCCGGAGTTCGTTATCGCCGCCGGCCGAACAGGCCAGGCTGCCCTGCGTCGTCAGCCCCTGCTCCGCGGATCCGGCATCGGGCTGCATGATACTGCCGCGGCCCGAAAACACTTCGTAAAAAACCGTGTCCGACAGAGCGGTCGCCGAATTAAAATCTTCAACAAAATCGCCGAAGAGATTTACGGCACTGAACAACGGCACCAGAATGCACCAGATTCGTTTCACTGTCAGACCGCCGCCTTCCCTACCAAACCGTGTTGATGGATCCGCCGTCGACCGCGATGGTCTGGCCGGTGATGTAGCTGGCGGCGTCGGACAGGAGAAATGCGCCGAGCCGGCCGAATTCCTCGATGCTGCCGTAGCGGCCCAGCGGAATGCCCGCTTCGTTCGCGGCCCGTATCTCTTCAATCTGCACATCCATGGTTTCGGCGTTCAGGGCATCGAGCGACTGAACGCGGTCGGTATCGATCCGCCCCGGCATCAGGTTATTCACCCGGATATTTTCCGGGGCCAGCTGTTTGGAGAGGCTCTTGGCCAGGCTGGTCACGCCGGAGCGCATCACATTGGAGAGCAGCAGAAAGTCGATCGGCTCTTTCACGGAAACCGAGGTAACGGTCAGAATAGACCCGCCGCCGGCCTGCCGCATCAGCGGAAGCACGTGGCGAATCATCCGTACCGAGCTCATGAGCGTCAGGTCAAAGGCGGACTGCCAGTCGGCGTCGGCAAAGTCGTCAAATTTTCCGGCGGGCGGCCCCCCGGCATTCACGACGAGGCAATCGACACCGCCGAAGGCGTTGACGGTATTTTCCACCCATTGGAAAATGGAATCCGGATCGGAGGCATCGAGCACATTCGGCAGCACTTCGGCTTCCGTTTCCTCAATCAGGACATCGGCCGCATCAAACACCTCGGTTTCGGTGCGCGCCCCGATGGAAACCAGCGCGCCCTCTTTCGCCAGCTCGCGCGCAATGCCATAACCCAGCCCTTTACTCGATGCGGCCACCATGGCCACTTTTCCATGTAATCCCAGATCCATAATCAACTCCTCAGCAAAAAACAAACGCCGGTCATTACCCCCGCATCCGCCGCGGCATGACTCAGCACCGGCAGCAGAAACCCTCCATACCGCTCCGCCGTCCGCCGCCAGAACAGCGAACTGCCGGCCAGCACCGCAAACACCATAAACAGCCACGGCCAGTAGACCAGTTCATAAAGCACCAGGATGTGATAACCCGCAAATAAAAAATCCGCCCCGCAGAACCCTTTCTTGTTTTCCGGGGCAAGCCCGCGCCAGTGCATCTCCTCCAATACGGGATGCACCACCGAAAACCAGGGAACCAGCAGCGCCCACGAATATCCGGTCAGCCCGTATTCGGCCAGCCAGGCCGGGAGGCTCATGTACGGCGACGCCAGCCACGGCCACATAAAATAAACCGCCGGCGCGGCCAGCGCGCATAGAAGGACTGCCGGAATCAGCAGGGGGCCGTATCCCCGCCCGATGGGTTTCCAAACACTGGAAGATTTCCGCAGGAACAAAAACAGCACGATGCCGGCGTGGTACAGCAGGATGGCCGCCCACGCACTGCCGAGCCCTTTCATGCCCAGCAGGACAGCGGCATACGGAACCCATGCGGCGACAAGTTTCATGCGGTTACCTATATTGCATTTTCAAGGTTGCGCCAATGAAACAAGTTGGACAAAGTGCCCCGATGGATGACCGCTGGATAGATCAACAACTCAACGCCTTTGCCGAACAGGGGCTCGAACGCCGGGCCCGCGTTTATCCGGAAGCCGGCGGCATTATTCGCATCGACGGTAAAGAGGTGCTCAACTTTTCGAGCAACGACTATCTCGACCTCGCCCACCACCCGCACGTGATCGACCGCGCCCGCCAGGCGCTCGATGAATTCGGCATCGGCGCAACGGCGTCGCGGCTCGTCTCGGGAACGCTGCCGATTCACGATGAGCTCGAGGAACGGCTCGCCAAAGAAAAGGGCTATGAAGCCGCACTCGTCTTCGGTTCCGGCTACATGGCCAACGCCGGCACCATTCCGGTGCTCGCCGGTCGCGACGACCTGATTTTTGCCGACAAACTCGTCCACGCTTCCATGATCGACGCCTGCAAACTCGCCGGCGCCAAACTGGTGCGCTGGGCGCATAACGATGTCCAGGCCTTGGAAAAACGGCTGCAGCAGTACGCCGATTCCGACGGCCGGAAACTGATCATCACCGAATCCGTCTTCAGCATGGACGGCGATATTGCGCCGCTGAAAGCAATCGCCGCGCTCGCTGAAAAATATGAAGCGATGCTGATGATCGACGAAGCCCATTCCACCGGCGCCTTCGGACCGAACGGCGCCGGACTGGTGCGCGAGCTGGGCATTGAAAACGCGGTGACCGTTTCCATGGGCACCATGAGCAAAGCCATGGCCGGGTACGGCGGCTACGTCGCCTGCTCCGAAAAACTGCGCCGACTGCTCGTACATTCGTCGCGCGCATTTATCTACACCACCGCCCCGCCGCCGGCCGTCATCGGCGCAGCCCTCGGCGCACTCGATGTTTTTGAAGCATCTCCAAGGCTTGGAAATATCCTGCAGGCCAACGCCGATTATTTCCGCTCGCTGCTGCACGACGCCGGGCTCGATACGCTCGACAGTCGCAGCCAGATTATTCCCATCGTCATCGGCGGCAACGAAAAGGCGCTGGCCGCTTCGCGCAAACTGCTCGACGAAGGCATCATCGCCGCCGCCATCCGCCCGCCTACGGTTCCGCCGGGCACAGCACGCCTGCGCATTTCCATTACGCTCGCCCACCTCGTCGATGACCTCGAACGCGCCGCCCGGGCCATCATCAGAACGGTGAAGAACTAACCGCAAAGACAGAAAGGACTCGGAGAAACACAGAGAAATACACTGCGTGCTCTTTGTGCCTTCGTGGTTAAAAAATGGAATCAGTACTGGTCATAAGTGGATGGGCGCACGGGCTGGAGGCCATCCGGCCGATCGGCGATGCGCTGCGCGATCAGTTTGCCGTTCAGCTGATGACCGGAAACGACGTGCTCAAAAAACGCCGCGTTCCCGATGCGGATGTGATCGTGACCGGTTCGATGGGCGGCCTGCTGGCCATGGAGCACCTGCCGCCAAGCTGCCGGAAACTGGTGCTGATCTCCTCCACCGCCCGATTCTGCGCCACGGAAGGCTATGCCTGCGGCACCCATGAAAAAATCCTGAAACGGATGATCCTGATGCTGAAACGCAATCCGGAAGCCGTGCTGAACGACTTCTTCCGCAATGTGCACTACCCCTATGAATACCACACCTGCGCAAGTGTGAAAAATTCCCCCGATGAGCTGGCGGCGGGGCTGGAATACCTGTTGGCCTCCGATGTCCGCGCCCATGTTCCAACGATTGGAATTCCGGTGCAGCTTTTCCACGGCTCGAAAGACCGCATCATTCCGGCCGGCGCGGCGGAGTGGCTCCATGCCCATCTGCCCGACAGTTCGTTAACGGTTTATGATGACGGCCATGGTTTGGCGGCCCACCATTTTCATCCTATGATGAAGCAGATCCGTTCGTTCCTTCTGCCGGACTGAACGTTTTGATCTGGTAAAGGTCGTGGCGACGGTCCTTCCGGTTGCGCACACTGCCGCGCGAGTGCAGCTCTTTGAGCAGGTCAAAATTGACGTCGGCAATCAGCACCATTTCGGTATTGGGTGTGGCCTCGGTTTTCACGGTATTCGTCGGGAACGCAAAATCCGACGGCGTAAAGATGGCCGACTGCGCATACTGGATGTCCATGTTGTTGACGTTCGGCAGATTGCCGACCGCGCCGGCGATGACCACGTAACACTCGTTTTCGATGGCGCGCGCCTGGGCGCAGTGCCGAACCCGCATATAACCGTTTTGCGTATCGGTCAGGAACGGCACAAACAGAATATTCATATCCTGGTCCGCCAGGATGCGGCATGCCTCCGGAAACTCGACGTCATAACAGATCAGGATGCCGATTTTTCCGCAGTCGGTGTCGAACGCCTCAATGCGGTCGCCGCCGGACATGCCCCACGCCTCCACCTCGGACGGAGTGGGATGTATCTTGTGGAAACTGTCATAGGTTCCGTCGCGGCGGCAGAGATACGACACGTTGAGCAGGCGTCCGTCTGCCGCCACCTCCGGCATGCTGCCGGTGATCACATTGACGTTATACGCTACCGCCAGCTCCTGAAAGCGTTCACGGACCGGCTCGGTAAACTGCGCCAGGGCGCGGATGGCCTTGGCTTCGGGCAGGTGGTTGTGCGGCGACATCAGCGGCGCATTGAAAAATTCCGGAAAGAGCACGAAGTCCGCTTTATAATCTGAAACCGCGTCGATGAAGTATTCGGCCTGCTCCATCAGCTTTTCGACACTTTTAAACGGGCGCATCTGCCACTGCACCAATCCAACCCGAACCTCGGTCCGCTCCATGTTGAGCACTTTGGGATCGGACTGGTAGTAGATATTGTTCCACTCCAGCAGGGTGGCAAATTCGCGGCTCTCGACATCGCCCTGCAGGTAGTTTTTCAGGACCTTTTTCACGTGGAACCCGTTGGCCAGCTGAAAGGAGAGCGTCGGGTCGTGAATCTCTTTGCCCTGCACCTTTTCGATGTATTCGCGCGGGGTCATTTCGTGCGCATAGTTTTTGTAGTTGGGAATCCGCCCGCCGGCCATGATGGCGCGCAGGTTCAGGTTTTCGCACAGCTCCTTGCGGCCTTCATAGAGCCGGCGGCCGAGGCGCATGCCGCGGTATTCCGGATGTACAAACACATCGATGCCGTAAAGGACGTCGCCTTCGGGGTCGTGGGTATCAAACGTATTATTGCCGTGGATCTGGTCGTAGGTGTGGTTATCGCCGAACCGGTCGTAGCGAATGATCAGCGAAAGCGCACTGGCCACCACTTTGTCGTTGAGCGTGATGCACAGCTGGCCTTCGGGAAAAATCCGGAGCAGGCGCCGGATGTCATCCTCGGACCAGGAACCGAGGCCGGCCTGTTCATAGGCCTTGTCCATGGAATTCCTTAAGTGGACGTAGTCCTCGATTTCGAGGTGGCGGAGTTCAATAAGATCTTGGGTGTTGTTATCCATCGGGCTCTTTCTGATTGGGTTGCGGGCTGAATACCCGTTGTTAAGGATAAAGTAAACAAGTAAATCCGTTCAGCGGCGGGCGGCTCACCGGAGTTCAGCCTCTTCGGGGTCGAGCCCGGACTCGACGCGCAGCGAAGCACGGCCTGTCGCGGCGTAGAGCCGGCGGTTTTTCAGCAGGACCGGGCCGTTCATCAGCAGCAGGGCCAGCCCTTCCCAGACCGAGACCCACGCGGCAATCACCAGCCCCTCGGCCATCACCCCTTCCACCACCGCGTCATCCAGATGAAACGTGAGATTGAGATAGATGGAAACCGCCAGCATGGCGAGACCCAGCGCCAGCAGGATGACGGAGGAGCGCAGCGTCTGCATGATCTCCCGGCGGTTGGTTTCGAGCAGGTAGCTGAAATAGTTCCGCACACTTTTGCAGAGCCGCTGCTCAAGCTCCCGGTCAACCGGCGAAGCAAAGATGAAGCAGATGCCGAACGCCTCGCGGCCGATCTCCCGGGCGGAATCGATCAGGTATTCGACCAGATCATAGTCCAGCTCCTTCTTCACGAACGGAGCGTGCTTATCAAAATCGTCGTAAAGGTCGCTGACTTTTTCCGCCGCGATATCGATGACCAACCGGCCGGATTCATCGCGCCGGTACCGATCCAGAATATGTTTTTTCATGTTTGCTGTACGCCTTAAGGCGCCATCCTCCGATGCATTGCACACCAATGGACAGGCTTCTAGCGAATGGCTCAGCATTAAGCAACAACTGTGTACGGAACTTTCTGCTGCCGGCGCGGGAAATCAGACATCCAGCGAGGCAAGCACGCCCTCTTCCAGCAGCTCCTCATTCGAGGCCGCGGCCTGCATCACCAGAATGACCGCGACCAACCCGGTCCAGCCCGTCTGATGCGCCGCGCCGATGCCCGCGCCGTTGTCGCCATGGAAATATTCATAGAACAGGATATGGTCCCGCCAGTGCGGATTGGACTGGAAGGTTTGATTCCCGCCGTACACCGGCCGCTGCCCCTCGCTGTTTTTCAGGAAGATGGAGGTCAGGCGGCGGCCCAGCTCCAGCTCAATGTCATAGAGTGTTTTCATCTGCCCCGAACCCGTCGGATATTCAACCGTAAAGGCATCGCCGTAATAGGTGTACAGGTTGCGCAGCGCCCGCAGGATCATGAAATTAACCGGCATCCACACCGGCCCGCGCCAGTTGGAGTTCCCGCCAAACAGCCCGGAATCGGATTCCGCCGGCGAGTAGCCGACCCGATGCTCCTCGCCGTTCCAGTGGAACACATAGGGATGATCCGCATGAAAGCGCGATAACGAGCGGATTCCGTGTGGACTTAAAAACTCGTTTTCATCCAGCATGCGCGACAGGACGCGTCGCAGCTTTTCATCGTCGAGCACCCCCAGCAGGCGCCGCCCCCGAACTCCCAGGCAGTCCGGACAGGCGATATTCCGAACCGAGTCCCCCTTCCGGTCGATCAGCGACTCATACCGCTCCTTGAAATGCGGCAGCGCGTCAAGCACCTCGGCATCGATGACGGTGGATGCACACAGCGGCAGCAGGCCGACCATCGACCGGACTTTCAGGCGCGTACCGCGGCCGTCGGGAAAACGCAGCACATCATAAAAGAAGGCATCATCTTCGTCCCACATTTCATCTTCATTCACGCCGGCGCGGTCCATCACCGAGGCAATCGTGATATAATGGTCCAGATATTTCAGCGCCTCGTCATCGTAGCGTTCGGCATCCGAGCGGGCCAGCTCCAGCGCAATCTGCACCATGGACTGGGCAAAAAGCACCATCCAGGCGGTACCGTCCGACTGCTCCAGCGCGCCGCCCGTCGGCAGCTCTTTGCTGCGGTCGAAAACGCCGATATTGTCCAGCCCGAGAAAACCGCCCTCGAACACATTTTTGCCGGTCGGATCCTTTTTCTGGAGCCACCAGTTGAAGTTGAGCGCCAGCTTTTCAAAGGCCGCCTGGAGAAAGGCGGTATCCCCGCCGTCACCGCGACGCTGCTTATCGATGGAATAGACCGCATAAACGGCGAAGGGGTGGACCGGCGGGTTGACATCGCTGAAGTTCCACTCATAGGCCGGTAGCTGCCCGTCGGGGTGCAGGTACCGATCGCTCAGAAACAGCATCAGCTGCTGCTTGGCGAAGGCTTCGTCCACCAGGACAAGCGCGGCGGTGTGGAAGGCGAGGTCCCAGGTGGCATACCAGGGGTATTCCCACTTATCCGGCATGGAAATTACATCATGGTTGCGCATGTGCGCCCACTCGCTGTTGCGGATGGCCAGTCCCTGTTCGGCATGTTCCCGCAGCCAGCTTTCGACATCGTATTCATAGTATTGCTTGGACCACAGCATACCCGCCAGCGCCTGCCGGGCCACCTGCCGTTCCTCCTCGGAGAGGGCCTCGGGCAGCAGCTCCCGATAAAACGCATCGCACTCCGCCCGGCGCGCGCTGAAGACCGCGTCGAAGTCCGAATCGAATGCGCGTTCCTCCGGACTATACACCGTTTGCGTTAGGCGCAGGCGGATCGTGCGGTGCTCGCCGGACGGTATATCGAGCGCATAATCCGCCGCCGTTTTTGTGCCGACCTGATCGGCATTCACGGCCTCCCGGCGGCCGGACACGATAAAATCATTGATCCCGTCTTTCACAAAAGGAGCGGCATTGGGCGTATTGAACAGCAGGGCCTCGTTGGTTTCGTTATCCGTGTAAAGCAGGCGGGGCGCGCCTTC